>CAZBGE010000108.1:0-10793 GCA_964491435.1 uncultured Smithella sp. | reverse complement strand
CGGCCGTTTGGCAGAAGCATTGATATCAAAACAGGCATGGGAAGCTTGTCCGGATCTCCTTCCAACAGCCGCACTCAATTGGAACAATTGCGTCTGGCGCTCAATATTCATGCTCCCGTTCAACTTTTGCCAAGACCTCTGGATTCCTGGATGAGCGGCCTGGATGATGATGCGTTATTGAATCAAATCACCATGCCGGGAAGTCATGACGCGGGCGTTTACAATGACCCGCGTGATCTGGCCAACGCCCCCAAAAAAAGAGGCCTGAATCCAACGCCGCTTGCCTGGGCGATATGTCAGAAGTTATCCGTTTACGAACAGTGCAAAGCCGGCGTCCGATACTTTGATATAAGGGTGGCTAAGTATGATCAGGCGGTCTGGCACGCCACTCACGACACGGGCGGCATCGGCGCATGGGGCGCCAAAGCGGATAAAATACTTGATGACCTGACAAGATTTATCAGAGAACAGCCGACGGAAGTTCTCTTCCTGAAAGTAACCCACACCACGGATTTATTATACATCCAGCATGCAATTCGCAAACTTTCCCGTTATCTTTATCCAGACGCCAGAACTTTAGAGGCCCGTCATATTTCCATCGCCGAAGAAAAATTGCGCGCCGTGAGAGGCAGAATCCTGGTGATCATTGAAAATGACAGCACCTACCAGGGATGGGACCTGGCCAATCATCTGGGCACGGACGGACATCGTTACTTTCCGTTCACCAACATAAAAAAACACGCAAAGGACGCCAACGGCGAGCCGGTGGCGCCGGCTCATTCCACAGAATTGGTCATTTTTGGCGGCAATACCGGAAAAAGCATCCAGGATATGGTGCACGGACAACTGGATAAAGCATGCTCCCACACGCGAAATCCGTCTAATTGTCTTTTTCAACTGTCCTGGACACAGATGGGCGGCGATATCCGGTCCTGGGCGGAAAAGGCGGATGGCGAAGGAGGGCCGCATTCAACCCTTCAGAGCCTGGTTGCGTGTTTGCGAGGCGCGGACCAAACGCGCCTGGAAGATAATGCCACGAATGCTCACTTTAGAAGCTGGCGCGGCGGAATGTTGAGCAGACCCAACTTTGTTCACATGGATTTCTCATGCGCGGACAGCAGCAGATTAATCATCGAACTAAACAGCCGGTGGCGAACTTAACAGCCGGCGGCGGCGGGTTGTGCCGGATGGCTGCCCACGCCATTAATCCGTTGACATCAATATTCAATTTTCCTATAGTCGCGCGGATTCAAAACAGGAGCAACCCGTGATTTATTTTCGTCATGTCTGTTTGTCATTTTTAGATAAACATCTGTTTGAGCAGATTAACTGGACGATTCATCCAAAAAGCCGCATCGGACTGGTTGGGGACAACGGCACGGGAAAGACCACGCTTTTCCGGGCCATCCTCGAACAGGTGCATCTTGATGCGGGCTTTATCGATATTCCCGACCGGAAACAGAAAAAAATCGGCTATCTGCCGCAGGATCTGGTGGAACTGGAAGCCACGGGCCTGATTGAGTACCTTCGCCGGAAAAGCGGCATCGCCTGGCTGGAAGATTCCATCCGCGCCCTGGAGCAGCAAATCTCCGCCATTAAACCCAACACGCATGAATACAGTGAACTGACCCGCCGCTATGCCGGCGCCACGGCTGAATTTGCCGCCCGCGACGGATACTCCTTTGAAGCACGTGCCAAACAAATCCTCAAAGGTTTCGGTTTTCGGGAAAGCGACTTTACCAAAACCTGCGATTTATTTTCCGGCGGCTGGAAAATGAGGATTCTACTGGCCTCGATCCTGCTGGCCCGGCCGGACATCATGCTGCTGGATGAACCGACCAACCATTTAGACACGGAAAGCATGGAGTGGCTGGAAAGTTACCTCAAGGATTACCCGGGAACCATTCTTGTCGTCTCCCACGATCATTTTTTTCTCGATAAGATCGTCACACAGATCGCCGAACTGGCCAACTGCCAGATTCACATCTACAAAGGCGACTATACTTATTACCTGGCCGAAAAAGACCGCCGGCTGGAAGCGCTGAAAAAAGAAATGGAATTGCAAAGAGCGGAAATCAAGAAAATTGAAGCGTTTGTGGAACGGTTCCGCTACAAGGCAACCAAAGCCGCCCAGGTGCAAAGCCGGATCAAAATGCTGGAAAAATTTAAGGACATCAAATTGGAAGGCAGCGGAAAAAGCGTCGCCATGAGATTCCCGGAAGGGAAAAAAAGCGTGAAGGAGGTTGTGAAAGTAACCGGCCTTGGCCATGCCTATGGAGATCTGAAAGTTTTTTCCGGCCTGAATTTCTCTCTTTTCCGCGGCGACAAAGTCGCCTTCGTCGGCGTCAACGGATCGGGCAAATCAACACTGTCAAGGCTTTTAAGTCTCTCGGAACAGCCAACCGAAGGGGCCGTGAAATACGGCGACGGTGTCAACATGGCCTTTTTTTCACAGGAAAGCTCGCAAAACCTCAACTACGCAAATACCATCTGGGAAGAAGTGAACACTGTTTCCACCTCCGCCAATGACCAGATCAAGCGCAATCTGCTGGGTGCGTTTCTTTTCTCCGGCGATGATATTTTCAAATCGGTCGGCATTCTGTCCGGCGGTGAAAAATCCCGTCTGGCGCTTTTGAAAATCATGCTGCTGGATACCAACTTCCTGATTCTGGATGAACCGACCAACCATCTGGACATCAAGACCAAGGATATTTTCCAAAATGCGCTCATCCATTATTCCGGCACGGTGGCCATTGTTTCTCACGACCGTTACTTTCTGGACCATCTGGTCAATAAAGTTTTTGAACTCAAAGACGGCGCCATTACGGATTATGCGGGCAATTATTCTTACTTCATTGAAAAGCGCTTTCAGATGGCGGCGGTGACATCACAAAACAACAATGGCATGCAGACGGCTCCCGGCAAAACACAGTCATTGAAAGATAAAAAAAGGATCGAAGCGGAAGAACGTAATCGATTATCAAAGATAAGAAGCTCATTAAAAAAAGAACTGTCCGCCATGGAAGAAAAGATCGCAAAACTCGAAGCCCGGAAAACCGCCCATGAACAAGCCCTGTGCGATCCGCAGACACACAGGGACCAGATCAAAATGAAAGAACTCAATATTGATTTGAAAACCGTCGAAAACGAACTTGCGCGATGCTATTCCCTCTGGACGGATCTTTCCTGCAAACTGGAAGAAGATACCTCTGTCAATGCCTGACAGCCTCCCGGATTTTCTTTGCCGGTAAACTTTTCTATTCCGCAGCCTGATCGTCTGTTATTGTAAGTTCCTCCCACGTGCGCAATATGAAACCATGCGCATCTACCCGATCAAGGCGCAGCGCGTGGGAACGGGAAATCCCATGTCATGCTCTATGATGATTCCCCAAGAAACGGCAGCGGCTTGTCCAGCCGGTACACCAGCGACTGGCAGGAAGCCAGGAGCTTCCCGGAATCGTCCGTTGCGCGAATGTTGTAAGAAGCGGTTCTTCTGGTTTTGCTGATTTCCCGTGCTTCGGCGGTAAGCAACGCTCCTTTGGCCGGAGAGGCCAGATAATTGATGTTCATATTAAGGGCGACGGCCATGGTGCCGTGTGAATTGGACGCAACTTCGAAGGCCGCGTCGATAAGCGAAAAGATCGCGCCGCCGTGCGCCATGCCGAACATATTTTCCATGTCGGCCGTAAAACGCATTTCTATCCTGGCGTAACCTTCCTGCAGATCAACCAGTTTCAACCCGAATTTCCCGCCAAATGGTTCTTTTTCCAACTGCCGCTCTATCGCGTGGCGAATTATTTCATCCATGGATAACCTCCTTCAACAGCATGGCCTGCAATGAATGCTAACAGAATATGGATAAAAAACATACGTGAATATTGCCGGCAGCAATGGAGCAGGGAGGATATTACTTGCAATTCCATAAGGAAAGATATACGAAACCGCCGTTAAACCAATGATAAAATCTACATATCAGGGTACGGGGAATATATATTTTCATGCGTGAAAGGCTGCTTTTGCGGATCAGCGGAGCATAACGGTTAATGATTTTAAATGGACTGTGCTGAATCGGGTCATTCCATAACCGCAGGATAAAGAATATGACGGAAAAAAACAAAAAATCATTTATGGACAATTTTTTTACTCCCCGGTCGGTGGTCATCATCGGCGCTTCCAATGCGCATGGAAACCTTGGCGCGCCGATGTGCCAATCCCTGAAAATGCTGGGGTATGATGGTCATGTTTTCGTGGTCAACCGGAAAGGCGAGGATGTGCACGGATGCGCGGGATATCTTTCAGTCGCCGATATTCCGTCAACCATCGATTTGGGTGTGATCTTGACGCCTGCGCCAGTGGCTCCGGCAATGCTGCGCGCATGCGGGGAAAAGGGAATACGCAGCGTTATCATTGAAACAGCCGGATTCAGTGAAATGGGCGATGAAGGGAAAAAGCTGCAGGAAGAAATCGATGTCGCGGCCCGGCAATACGGCATTCGTTTTGCCGGGCCGAACTGCATCGGCTCCATGGATGCGCACAGCCGGTTTACCAGCTTTTTCGGAGTGAAACCGAGCATTTTTAATGATCTGTTTGAAAATCCCGGCGAGACGTCGATCATCACGCAAAGCGGCGGAGTCGGAACGCTGATCCTGCGATCCTTCATGGCGGATGTTGTCAGTTTCAGCAAAATTATCAGCATCGGAAACAAGGCGGATCTCGACGAATCGGATATGCTCAATTATCTGGTTGGCGATCCCCTGACCAGTGTGATTTGCCTTTATCTGGAAAATGTCGGCGACGGAAAAAAATTAATGAACGCCGCCGCCAATTCACCTAAACCGGTTTTGGTTTACAAGGCCGGCGTGACCCGGCAGGGAGCGCGCGCCGCCGCATCCCATACGGCGGGAATGTCCAATAATGATGTTGTCTTTGAAGCGGCGTGCCGGCAGGCGGGAATCATCCGGCTACAATCGGTCACAGAGCTGTACTCCATGCCCAAGATTTTTGTCGCCATGCCTGTGTTAAAAGGCAGGCGGATCGTCATTATTACCAATACAGGGGCTTTCGGCACGATTTTCACGGACCTTCTGGTCAACGCCGGCATGACGCCCGTAACGCTTACTCCAGAAATACAGTCAGCCGTCAGGAATGCCGGAACCGTTTTCAATGCCGCAAATCCCATTGATCTCGGGCCGGGAATCTCCGGCGAGCCGTTTTTGAATATTTTCAAATTGCTGCTGGAGTCGGATGAAGTTGACGGATTTATCCTTGCGCTTAATATATGGCAACAGTCCATTATTGACGCGATTACCAGCATGGTGAAGCTTTGCCGGAATTACGGAAAACCTGCCGCCATCTACACTCCAAACTCCGTTGAACGGGTGCTGCAGGTCCGCAAAAATTTTAAAATACCCGCATTTGAAACGCCGGAGGAAGCGGTTAGGGCATTGGTGATTTCTTACCGGCATTATCTGAAGCAGACGAAAAAAAAGTTGATTGCAATAAAAATATGATTACACACGATTCATTTTGCTGAAATTCACTTAACGGTTCTAGAAAGGGAGGATATCATGAATATTGCAAAACTCAATGAGAACAGAGCTCTGGAAAACCCGGACTGGATTAAGATTGTTTATGAAGACCGGGAAATATCCAATGCGGAGATCGTGCATGAATGCCGAAAGCTCACGGCCGTATTGAAGAATCTGGGCGTCAAACGCGGCGACCGTGTTATTCTGCAGATGCCCAATTGTCCGGAAGTGATCTATGGCTTTTCCGCTGTCTGGAGATTGGGCGCGGTGATTGTTCCGATTAATTACCTGATCGGAGAGGAAGAAACAGCTTATATCTATAAGGACTCGGGTGCGAAAATCGTCATCAGCAGTAAGATGTATCTGCCGAAAATCCTTGCCTGCCGGGCAAAGGCGCCGGATATTAAAGCGGTCATTCTCATTGACGGCGATGATGTGGAGGGAGCTTACTCCTTTCGTAAACTGTTGGACCAGAGTCAGGAAGATACTTTTATCGAGGATACGGCTGATGACGACATCGCCGCCCTGATTTACACCGCCGGCACCACCGGTTTCGCCAAGGGCGTCATCCACACCCATGGCACGCTTTACGCCAATGCGTTCATCGCGCATCAGTCAAATCCGCCCACGGATGGCATGACTTATATCAGCGTTCTTCCGCTTTGTCACTCCTACGGTATTTCCATTATTAATATGAATGTGTTCCGGCTGAGTAAAGTTGTCCTGCTGAACTCCTTTGATGTGAGTGTGCTTTTTTCATCGATTGAAAAGTATTCGGGAAACATTATGGCTGCTGTTCCCATGATGTATATCCTGATGCTCTTGTATCCGGAACCGAAAAAATACAATCTCAGCTCCATGAAGTACTGGATCTGCGGTTCAGCGCCTCTGTCGATGGACACATGGAACAGATTCCGGGAGATATACGGCTTTGAAATTATTGAAGGCTGGGGGCTTACGGAAAGCGGGGCTTCTACGGCCGCCAATCCTTTTACCGGCTTGAAAAAGGTGGGATCAATCGGATTGCCCTTCCAGGGCACGGAGATGAGGATTGTCAACGATCGCGGGGAAGCATTGCCCGCGGGTCAGCAAGGCGAGATCGTGGTCCGGGGGCCGCAGATTATGAAAGGGTACTGGAACAAGCCCCAGGAAACATCGGAAGCGTTGCGAGACGGCTGGCTTCATACCGGCGATGTAGGTTACATGGACAACGACGGCTATTTCTGGATCACTGACCGTAAAAAAGATCTGATCATTAAGGCTGGTGAAAACATTTCACCGCGAACGATTGAAGAGGTCCTTTTTGCATGTCCCCAGGTGTCGGAAGGCGCCGTGGTCGGGGTAAAAGATGAAAAATACGGAGAGGATATCAGGGCTTATGTCGTTTTGCAGCCGGGCGTGGAGGCCACATCCGAAGATATCCGGGCCTTCTGTAAGACTAAACTGACCAATTTCCTGCTGCCCCGGGATATTATTTTCTTAGATACTCTGCCCAAGAGTCTGGTGGGAAAAGTGTTGAAAACGGAATTGCGGAAAATGTGATCCGGCTGCGTATCATCGGCCATATACTTTTTCCCCGCTGCAAGGGATGCTGAGCAGGGAAGGCGCGGGGGTGGTTTTTGCGTCACCCCCGAGCCATTCCTTTTCGCGGAAAGTTTAGCGCTACCTATTGAATGTTGCGCATTAAATGTCCTTTTTGGTCGTAGTTTTCAATTCTTAGCTGATTCCCCCTGCGGTCGTAGTATGTGATTTTCCGTGATATGCCCTTCTTTCTTGTCCAGTCGCCAGTGTAGAATTTCTCAACTTTTACGGTGTTTCCGCCAACGTCGTAGTCAGTTGTCTGCCTGGAAAAGCCGAACAACCTGGAAAACTGATCGGTATAGAATTCCTCGGATTTCACAATATTTTCTTCGTTGCCGGCATAGTGTTCGATAGTTTTTGTTTTCAGATGCCGACGGACAAACTCATCGGCGTAAATGTTTTCAAGTTTTACCATCTTGTTGCGGCCATCCAGGTATCCGATTAACTTTACGATACCGTTCTTATAGAATCTGTCGTCCGGAGAATAAGTAATGATGGCTGTTACTCCGCCAAACTCATTTTTTTTGCTGACAACTTCAAATTTTTCGGCGAACGCCCAGTTTGAAATTCCGATCAACAATATGCATAAGATACCCGTAATTTTTTTCATTCGCCTGGCCTGATGGAAAGGATATTTTCATACCTTTTTCTTTTTCTCACAGATGGCTCTTATTATAAACCTTTTCTTCTTTACCGGCGCGCATAATCCATGAAATATTTCATGTCAAGGTCAGATAATTTTGTTTAAGAAATTTGTTGACAAACTCCGGGAAAGGCATATTTGTAGATAAATTTTCACAGCATTTCATACAAAAAGAGAAAAAAGGAGGAGTATCCGTATGTCTAATGTTAAGTATTCAGTATCATTCATAATAATTCTTGCGCTAACCTTCATGTTGATTGGTTGCGTAAAGCCGCCTGAATCTGAAAAATCGGCGGCCAAGAGCGCCATGGATGCAGCCATGGCTGCCGGCGCCGATAAATATGCTGTGGCCGGTTTGGATGACGCCAAGAAAAAATGGGAAACGGCTGAAATCCTGATGAAAGAGAAAAAGTACAAGGAAGCCAAGGGGGCTTATCTGGCGGCCAAGGCGGCTTTCGATAAGACTGTCGGTTCCGTGGCAGAAGGCAAAAAAATAGCCGCCGCGGAAGCGCAAAATGCGATCACCTCTCTGGAAGAAGACTGGGAGAACTTTAAAGCCGTCGCCGGGACTATAGACAAAAAGAGGAAAGACGATTGGGAGGCGGATGTAAAAGCTTTTACAGACGGTGTGAAAGCAGCCAAAGAAATGGCCGTCAATGATCCAGCCAGCGTCAAGAGCAAAGTGGCCGATCTCAAGGCCATTATAGGAAAGTGGAACACGGCAAAGACGGCGGAAATGAAACCGGCATCAGCAACACCGGCGGCGGTTTCCCCGGCGGAGCAAAAGACAAAAGTCATCGGCAACAAAGACAGTAAAAGATACCATCTTCCCGGCATGAAATACTATAACGCCGTCGAGGCGTATCACCGCGTCGAATTTGATTCCGAGGCGGACGCAGTTAAGGCTGGGTATCATAAGGCGCCGCGATAAAAAAGTCATTCACCGTATCTTTGTATGGAGGCTTAGGCTTGATGCGCAGGTAAAAGCGATTTTCATAGAGGTTCATTCCTGGCATTGCAAAATCATGAACTGTGAAGAGGTGAAAAGTGATTAAGATTAGTCGCACAGCATTTAACAGGACACTTTGCACGATAACAAATATCAATGAGCAAAAACTGGATAGTATCGGCGGCAGCTTACGAAAAGAGGGGATGATTTCGATCGGGGGGCGAGTGCCTAATGCGATGCATATCACTTTGTTGGACGCAAGAAATATCATCCTGGGATTGCTTGCGGCAGATAATGCCAGTCAGGCCGCTAAGGTGGTCAAAGTGGTGTCCAATTTCAAGTCCAAGGATGGCGTTAATTTCGGAGAAGCGGTCACCACGTTATTGGCCGATCCTGATACGGCAAGCAATGTCTCTTATATTTCCGTTTTTAGAAATTCTGGAAAAGCTGTTATTGGATGGTCAAAGTTTCGTCCCCAAAATGACGTTGGTGAAAACGCATATTATCCTTATCAACAAGTTTTCACGGCGGAAGGCGCTGACATTGAAATATCCGGGTTGATTATTGAGGCGACATTACCGAAAGAAGTCCTGAATGCCATCGTGGCGACTATTCACAAAACCGATAAAAATGAAAGAATCATAAATTTAAGATAATGCCTGAATCTTATGCGTCTTCCCTTGTGAAGTAAACCGGAAATGCGGGTTTTTGTTAAAAAAGGGGCTCTTTACCAGAGCCCCTTTGCATATTTGTTCGTGAACGAATATGTTAAAAAATTGGCATTTTACACTCTGCTCAACATGGTGGCGCCAGCGTTGCCGAAAGCGCCGCACAATGAAGCCACGCCGTATTTCACATCTTTACGTTCATTCTTCATGATGCTGTGCAGGGTAACAAGAATGCGGCATCCGCTTTGTCCTAACGGATGGCCAAGCGCCAGCGCGCCGCCCCAGATATTGACGTTATCAAACGGAGCGTTCTGAGCGATGCCCAGTTCTCTTACGCAAGCCAATGCCTGGCTGGCGAAAGCCTCGTTGAATTCCCAGACACCGATGTCGCTTGCTTTTTTGCCAGTCCGGGCCAGAAGTCTCTGGACGGCGGGAATGGGACCGATGCCCATCATGGTGGGATCGCAACCGGCTAATGAACCGGCTTCATATTTAATGCTGTAGGAAAGTCCCAGCTTGTCGGCCTTGGAGCGTTCCATCAAAAGAAGGGCGGCGGCGCCGATGGTCAGAGGCGAAGACGTTGCTGCTGTGACAACTCCATCCGGTTTGAAAGGAGTTTTCATGGTCGCCATTTGTTCCATGGAGATGTCGCCGCGAATCCACTGGTCGGTATCCGCCATAAAGGTTGTGCCGTCATCTTTTAATCCTTCCATCGGAATGATTTCACTCTTGAATTTTCCGGCTTTGGTGGCTTCAAAGGCTTTTTTATTGCTCCAATAAGCCATATTTTCCATGTCCGTACGGCTGGTTTTATATACTTCGGCAACCTTTTCGGCAGTGTTACCCATGGGGATTTCCGCGATGTTGTAACGTTCCATCAAGCGCGGCGGAAAATCCATGTGCATAGCCATGAAAACTTTCTGCATGTCTTCCACGCCGGCGGCGATGTAGGTGTCGCCTTCACCGCACATGATGGCGCGGGCGGCATGCTGGGTGGCCGCCATGCCGGAAGGACACTGCATCGTCAGGGTATTGGTCGGAACAGATTCGGGAAATCCGCCGGCCAGCCAGGAAAGACGGCCGATATCATTCTGCATGCCGGTAATATTGGCGCATCCGACGAAAACCGATTCGATGTCTTCGGGTTTCACTTTGGGGTTGCGGGCGAATAATCCGTCATATACTTTTGTCAGGATTTCATCCGGTCTTTTGGTTCTGAACCATCCCTTTTCATTGTGGGCTCGGGAATTAGGGGATCTTACACCATCGATAATGACACATTCACGCATTGCACATCCTCCTCAAGTTTATGGTTTTCCGTTTTGTTAAAACGTCATCTCGTATGTTGACAACTATTTGCGGGAATCTGATCGGCGGACTCTTTATCTTAACTTTTACTGTTTGTCAAACAATGAAAATGGACG
>CAZBGE010000107.1:0-10817 GCA_964491435.1 uncultured Smithella sp. | reverse complement strand
GTCAATAAGCAGCAGTTCTGGCATGGCAACCTGCGGATAGTCCATGGGCAGATCGCGGGGATCGGTAAAACTGCCGGTGATGACTGCCGCCGCCGCCGTTTCGGGACTGACCAGGTAAACGCCTGCGTCCATTGTTCCCGATCGCCCCAGGAAATTGCGGTTCGATGTGCGCAGGGAGACAGACCCGGATTTCGGGCTCTGGCTGTTGCCGATGCAGAAACCGCAGGCATTTTCCATCAGCCGCGCGCCGGAGGCTATTAAGTCGGCAAGATAACCATTCCGGGCAAGATTTTCAATGACCTGCCGCGAGCCGGGCGCGATAATAAAGCTGACATGCGGATGCGCCACGCGTCCTTTGATGATTTTCGCCACCGTTGCCAGATCCTTATAGGAAGAATTGGTGCAACTGCCCAGGCAAACCTGATCCACCGCGATTTCTTTCATGCTCCGCACCGTGCCGATGTTGTCGGGGCTGTGGGGTCTGGCCGTCAGCGGCTCCAGCCGGGACAAATCAATATCCACCGTTCGGGCGTAAACTGCGTCGTCATCCGCTTGTAATTCCGCGAAATCCGCTTCCCGCTGCTGCGACCGGAGAAATTGCCTGGTCTGTTCGTCGCTTGGGAAAACCGAGGTGGTCACGCCGCATTCCGCGCCCATATTGGTGATGGTCGCCCGTTCCGGAACGCTCAGCGAGGCGATGCCGTCTCCGCCGTACTCAAAAACAGTTCCCACGTTGCCTTTGGTCGTAAAAATTTCCAGTACTTTCAGGATGATATCCTTGGCGGAAACCCAGGGCTGAAGTCTGCCGGTAAGATTTATTTTTACGACGGAAGGGCAGGTGAGATAAAAAGGCTCGCCGGCCATCGCCTGTGCCACGTCCAGGCCGCCCGTGCCGATGGCGATCATGCCCAGCGCTCCGCAGGTGGGCGTGTGACTGTCCGAGCCAATCAAGGTTATTCCCGGTTTGCCGAACCGCTCCAGATGAACCTGATGGCAGATGCCGTTGCCCGCGCGGGAAAGCGCCACGCCGAATTTTTGTGCGACGCTTTGCAGATAACGGTGGTCGTCCGCGTTTTCAAAACCGATCTGGATGGTGTTATGATCAATGTAGCTGACGGACAGGTCCGTTTTGACCTTCGGTACATTCATCGCTTCGAATTGCAGATAGGCCATGGTGCCTGTGGCATCCTGAGTGAGTGTCTGATCGATGCGAATGCCGATTTCCGAACCGGTGGTCAACTCTCCGGAAATCAGATGCGCGGCAAGGATTTTTTCAACAATGTTTTTTCCCATATGCTCTTTCCTGGTATAGACTGCTTATTTTTACAAATCTCCGGTCAAAAAAAGGGGGGCTTTCCGCCCCCGTCTTTTTAAAACGCGTTATGAAATATGGCCTCATGTTTTCATGTGCCGTCATTGTCATCCAGGCCTTTAACGCGGACCGCCCGTTGAAATCTCTGCTGAAAATATGGTTGATCCAGGCTGTCGATGCGTACGGATTTTCCTCGATAGGAGGCGTGAACAAATTCATTATTTCCGATATAAATGCCCACGTGACCAATCTGTTTTCTTGTCCGGAAAAACACCAGATCGCCTTCAACCAGTTGAGTGCGATCTACCGGGACGCCAACATGGGACTGTTCGCTGGCGGTGCGGGGCAAAGAAATATCAAACAGTTCGTACATCTTCCGGACAAACGCGGAACAATCAATTCCCCGGACGGTGGCGCCGCCAAACCGGTAAGGAGCGCCCAAGAAACCGGTGGCAACTTTAATGAATAATTTTCTTTCATTAACGCTGCCCCATTTGCCTAAAAGCTCCTCGGTTGCCTGTGCTTCAAGAAGGGCGTTGTTCGGTGCATCTGCTCCGGTAATTTCCTCATCCTCGCCCAGCAAATCTTCGTTTTCCTCGAGCACAGGTTGAGGAAGGGCAACCGGGAGCGCCCTGGCTAAAACAAGTTTTTGGCCGACGCGCAGGCTTTTCGATTTCACATGATTCAATTCCGTAATCTCTCTTACGGAAACGCCTGTTTTTTTTGATATGGAAGCAAGCGTATCTCCCTTTTTGACTTTATAAGAAGATGATGGGAGAGACTTTGATTTTGTTAAAACAGGGGAAGCTTTTTTCTTTTTTGCTGTTTGTTTTTCTTTGACTTGCAGAACCTGGCCTGGTTGAAGCTTGTTTGAGGTCAGATTGTTTGCTTTTTTGAGGTCCGATACGCTGACGCCAAGTTTTTTGGCTATGACCGCCAGGTTTTCACCTTTTTTAACCTTGTGCTGCGCGGCATAAGCGCCGGTGTGAAAGCAGATTAGTAAAAAAAGAACAACTAAAGTCCAAACTACTGAATTTCGCCGTTGCATCATGTAGTACCTCCTTTTTTTGCGGGGGGCCCCCATTTTGTTAACGGTGCACAGATTACAGCTTAATACTACCAAGTATCTATATCAATTGATATTTTACTGCACACAGAAAACGAAGTTTAACCTTAAAAAAACCGTTTCACCAGCTTCGTGCTCGTTGCATACTAAAAAAAAGATGGTCTGTCAAATTTATTTTGCATTCTTTTTTTAATGAGGTATAGAAAGCGGCAACTTAAAAAGGCCATAGGATTAATGAAGCACTTGAAAAAAATTATTTTATGGAGCGTTCTGGCCGTTTTTTTATTCTTTGTGGTGGATATCGGCCGGTATTTTTTCTATCCGGATGTGGCGGATCTCTCGAAGAATCGTCCCGGTAAAACCGCTTTTATGGAATACCGTGAAGAGGTCTGGCGGGCGAAGGGTATCGAGAAAAAGATTTCAATGTCCTGGGCGCCGCTTGCGCAAGTGTCGCCTTTTGTCGTGAAAGCGGTCATTATTGCCGAAGATGATAAATTCTGGTCTCATGAAGGCTTTGATTTTGATGCCATGCAGAAGGCACTGGAAAAAGATATCAAGAAAAAGACGTTCAAGGCGGGTGGCAGCACCATATCGCAACAGCTGGCCAAAAATTTATATCTGACGCCGGCCAAAAATCCGGTGCGAAAAATCAAGGAAGCCATCCTGACTTGGCGCATTGAGCGAAATTTGAAAAAAAGAAGAATTATTGAACTGTATTTGAATGTCGCGGAATGGGGAGACGGTTTGTTCGGCATTGAGGCAGCTGCGCGCAAATATTACGGCAAGCGCGCCCGGTACCTCAATGCCCGTGAAGCCGCGACGCTGGCGGCTGCTTTGCCCAATCCGCGCCGTTTCCAGCCCAAAGGCAAGTCGCGGTATGCGGCGAACCGGGCGGAGCGGATTTATCGGATCATGCTGCGTCGCGGCATAGTCATTGAGGCGTACAATGAAATTATTGCGGACAGACATGACGCTGATCCGGATGATGCTGCGTCTTCCACCAAGAGTCAAGAGGTTGAAGCTATTGAAGAAAAAGAGGGAGCTGTTCCGGAAGCAACCGCGCCTCCCGCCGGAAATGAGTCAGTCAGGGAAGTTGCTCAGAAACCGTTTCTGTGATTGGATGCCGGAAACAGACCACGAAATAAACCAGGGGAAAAGGCTAAGGCAGGATTTAGCAAGGGGAATTGATGATTCACTTATCCGGCTACCAGATCTTCGAAGAAATTGGCGAAAGTCAAAAGACAACCGCATATAAAGGTTTCAGTGAAAAAGACGGGAACAATGTCATCATTAAAACCGCCAGGGAAACGAAACTCTTTTTGCCGGAATTCAAAAGAGAATATGAATTGTCGCGTCAATGCAATATTGACGGAATTGTAAAAATTTATCGCCTTGAATCTTACGAAGGCGGGACAGCTCTGATCATGGAGGATTTCGGAGGCGTTTCGCTGAAGAAGATCGTTTTGGAGAGAAAGGCGAATTTACAAACTCTCATGAAAATTGCCGTCAGGACGACGGACATCCTGGGTGTCCTGCATGAGCACAAGTTCATCCACGGAGACATCAAGCCTTCCAATATTATCGTCAATATCCAAACCGGGGAAGTGAAAATCACCGATTTCGGCTATGTCCACATTCCCAGCGCTGAAGAATCATCCCTTCCTGATTTTTCGGCGGTAACCCCGGCCTATATGTCTCCTGAACAAACCGGACGGATGAACCGGACGCCTGATTTCCGTACTGATTTTTATTCTCTCGGTGTTTCCCTGTATGAGATGCTGACCGGCGAATTACCTTTCAAAACCAGTGATCCTATTGCGATGAGCTATTGTCACATTGCCAGGGAACCAAAGTCCCTTCACGACGCAAAGCCTGAGATATGCCCCGTCATTTCCGATATCGTCATGAAACTTATCCGGAAGAACCCGGAGGACAGGTATCAGAGCGCTTATGGCGTCCGTTATGATTTGCAGAAATGTCTGACCTTGCTGGAAGAAAATGGGCGGATTCCTGATTTTCCCATTGGCGGTCACGATGTTTCGCCGCGGCTCAATATCCCGCAGAAAGTCTATGGACGAGAGGCGGAAAAAAAAGTTCTTTGGGAGGCCTTTGGGCGCGTCATGAACGGCGGCAGCGAGATCCTGATGATCCATGGCCATGCCGGCGTGGGAAAGATGAGAATCGTTCATGAGGCATATCTGTCCATTGTGCACACCGGCGCCTTTCTTATTGAAGGCAAGTATGATCCGTTGAAGCGGGACATTCCTTACAGCGGCATTATTCAAGCCGTTCAGGGGCTGATCCGGAAAATTTTAACGGAAAGCGGAGAGGAACTTCTGGCCTGGAAGGAAAAACTTCTCCGGGTGCTGTCTGTCAATGGCCGGATGATCAGCGATGTGATTCCGGAAGTGGAGATGATTGTCGGTCCTTTGCCTGAAACCGCCGCCATGAACTCCATAGAACAAAGGAATGTCTTTGACATGACCTTCCAGGAATTTTTCAAGGTATTGGCAAGCAGGGAACATCCGCTGATCATGATTCTGGCCAATCTTCAGGATGCCGATTCCGCATCTCTGAAGATGATTGAAAATATCCTGACTGCGTCACAGGGATACTTCCTCTTTGTCGGTTCCTACCGGGAAGAGCAGTTGACTCCTGAACATCTAATATTGCAAATGCTGGAAAGAATCGGCAACGCGAAGGTTCCTGTTGCGAAGCTGAAAATCGGTTCTTATGGCGTTCAGGAAATCAATGACCTTGTCTCCGGCATGTTGTCCTGCGACAAGGAAATTTCCATGCCCCTGTCCCGTTTGATCCTGGAAAAGACCGGCGGCAATCCTTTTTTTGTCGATGAATTCATCAAAAGGATCCACAGGGAGCATCTGTTGCGCTTTGATGCCGCAACGGGCCATTGGACCTGGGAACTGGCGCAGATTGGCAAACTGGGCGTGACGGACAACGTTATCGATCTCCTCGCCGATAGGCTGAATAGTCTGCCGGACATTATGCGAAACACACTGAGTCTGGCCGCCTGTCTCGGCGAAGTCTTTGAAGCGGGAATGCTGGCCCGGCTCAGCAATGACCCTTCTGAAGAGGTTTTCCATGCCGCCATCGCCTCCGTCAATGAAGGGCTTCTTATTCATCTCAGAGAAGCGGCGATGCCGTCCGGCGAACAAAAAGGGGGCGAAGCGGATTATTTCAGGTTTTCTCACAGTCGCATCCAGGAGGCTGCCTACAAGCTTCTTCCTAGGGATGAAATTTCCTTCCTGCATTTGAAGATCGGTCGCGCCCTGCTGGAAAAGACGCGTCCGGAAACGCTTGATGACCGTATTTTTGAGATCGTGAGCCATTTGCTTAAAGGCGCGTATTTTATTTCGGCGGAAAAAGACAAGCTGGAACTGGCCAAGTTATCCCTGATGGCCGGCGGCAAAGCTAAGTCTTCCGCGGCTTATGATCAAGCCTGCGCCTATCTGGCTGAGGGAACGGCGCTTCTGACTGAAAATATCTGGACCACCGATTATGTTTTCGCCTTTTCCATATACAAAGAGCAGTTTGAATGCGAATACCTGGCCGGGAATCACGAACAGGCGCAAAGGCTGTTTGATTTGACGTTAAAAAAGGCGATCTCCAATCTGGAGAAGGCGGAAATATACAGAATCCGGATGGCCCTCGACGCCAACATGGGCAAATTTGTTGAGCACAATGCTCTGTGCATTGAGGCTCTCAAGCTGTTCGGCGTCCATCTGCCGGACCTGACGGATCAGCAGGCTCAGCAAAAGGCGATCGCGGATGAGCTTGAGAAAATAAGAGTTCTCCTGGGCGACCGGAAAATAGCTGATCTTATTGATCTGCCAACGATTGCCGACCCGGGGAAAAAAGCCTGCCAGAAGCTTCTGCGAGATGCCTTGTCTTCGGCCTATGTGAGCGACACAACCTTCTTTGCCCTGAGCACATTGACTCTTGTCGATATTACTCTGACTTCCGGGGTTTCCAGAGATTCCGCTTACGCTTTTGCGGCGTGGGGACTGCTGCTGAGCGTGAAATTTCAGGATTATGAAACAGCTTTTGAGCTGGGTTCTCTCTCCCTCAAACTTAACGAACGATTGCATAGTAAAATCAACCGGTCGGCCATCCTTTTCGTCATTGGAAATTTCATCAATCACTGGCGGAAGCATCTCCGCTTGAACATGGCGTACCTGAGAGAAGCATTCAAAGCCGGCATCGAAAGCGGAGATTTTGTGTACGGCAGTTTTTCCGCCATGTCGATCGCCAGGGTTTCTCTCTCTTGGGGACACGAGCCTCTGGAATCGATTCTTGCGGATATTCAGGAAGGTCTTTCCTTCTTTAAAAGGATTAAAAATGATCCCGCCTATGAGCGTCAGGAACTGAACAGGCACGTGGTCTTGAATCTTCTCGGTTTGACGGAGAACCGCGATTCATTCAACAGCGACGTGTTCAACGAGGCCTGCTATCTGCAAAAAATGCAGAGCATCCAATACCGGACGGGAATCGCCATTTTTTATCTCTACAAAGCGCAAACGCTTTATTTGTGCGAGAACTACCGGGAGGCTCTGAAAATGGCGGAAGAGGCGGTGAAAAATATTCCTTTCATCGCCAGCATGATGCAGGAATCCGACTGCATCCTGTATCATTCCCTGATTATGGCCTCTCTTTATCCCGGTGCTTCCGGCCTGGATAAACAGAGGTATGAGGAAGCGCTGAAAAACAACCAGGCCAGGGCGAAAAATTGGCTGGACAACTGTCCGGAAAATTTTCTTTGCCGTTTTCTGCTCGTGGAAGCTGAAATCGCCCGGATTACCGGCAATTTCAGCGAAGCGAGCCGGTTATTTGATGAGGCGATTCGATCCGCCGAAGACAACGGTTTCATTTTCCTTGCGGCTCTGGCCAGTGAACTGGCGGCGAAATGCTGTCTTGCCCGCGGGATTTTGAAAGGAGCCGGTCATTATCTTGGCGATGCGCTGTTCTTTTATCAAAAATGGGGCGCTTTGGGTAAGGTAAACGCTCTCAAAGAAAAATACGGTCCGGTAATTTTGTTCCGGCCGCCGGATCGGAGTAAGGAAACTGCGGAAAAGAAGATAAAACCCGATTTTGTGACAGCAGGCGGCGTTGCGCCACGTCTTGCGGATATGATTGATTTGACAAGCATTATCAAGGCGTCCCAGATTATGTCGGGAGAAATTTTCTTCAATCGGCTGATTGATAAACTGATGAAAATACTCATCGAAAATGCAGGCGCCCAGACGGGATTTCTGGTGATCGATGATGATGACGAAAAAATATTCATCGCTGCGCAGGGTGGCGGGAATGAAGGAATTCTGGTGACTGCATGGCGGTCCCGGGTTGAACATGCCATGCGTAAATATCCTCAAGAGGTTATCAACTATGTGCGGCGGACGGAACAAAAGCTTGTGCTGAATGACGCCACATCCGAAGGATTATTTGCCGCGGATCCCTATATTATCATGTACCGGCCCAAATCCATTATTTGCATACCAGTCACCCAGCAGGCGAAGACGGTTGGAATCCTTTATCTTGAAAACAGGACGCTGAAGAATGCTTTTACCCCGGAAAGGATCGAGGTTCTGGAGATCTTGTCGTCTCAGGCGGCTATTTCAATCAAGAATTCAATGAATTACGAAGAAATAAACCGTACCAAGAACGCGCTCCAGGAAAGCAAGGAAAAACTGCAACAGAGCTTGGAAGAGTACCGTAACCTCTTTGAAAATATCCAGGATGTGTTTTACCGCACCGATCTGGAAGGCAGGGTCATTCTGATGTCGCCGTCCGTGGAAAAACTATTGGGTTACCGGATTGATGAATTACAAAACAGCAAATTTGTGGAACTCTACCGCGATCCGGAAGAAGAGCGGCATTTTCTGAATTATTTATCGGAAAAAGAGTATGTGGAGAATTATGAAACACAACTCAGAAAGAAAAACGGCGATATGATCTGGGTTTCCGCCAATGCCCATTATTACCGGGACAAAGAGAGAAATATTCTTGGCGTGGAAGGAATGCTGCGGGATATTACCGCCCGTAAGCAGGCCGATAAAATGCTGCTCGATGAAAAGGAGCGCCTGTCCGTGACATTAAGAAGTATCGGCGATGGCGTTATCGCAGCGGACATTGAAGGCAAAGTCGTGTTGATGAACAGGGTGGCCGAGGAGCTGACGGGATGGATGCAGAAAGAGGCTTGCGGCCGGAATCTTGAAAATATCTTCCCTATCATTTATGAAAATAACCGCTTACGCTGCGAAAATCCCATGACTCTTATCCAGCAGAGCGGCATTCGGGAATTGACGGATAAGATTCTCCTCGTTGGCCGGGATAAAACGGAGAGGCTTATCGGTGCCAGCGTTGCCCCCATCCGGGACAATGAAAGCATGATCATCGGCGCCATCATCGTTTTCCGCGATATTACGGAAAAGAGAAGAATGGAAGCAGAGATTTTAAAGCATCAGAAGCTGGAGACCATAGGTCTCTTTGCCGGCGGCATCGCGCATGATTTCAACAATATCCTGACCGGTATTCTGGGAAGTGTTTCACTGGCCAAAATGTACGTGAAGCAGGAGGAGAAAGTTCTTGAAAAGCTCAACGAGGCGGAGAAGGCGTCCATCCGCGCCAAGGGCCTGACGCAGCAGTTGCTGACCTTTTCCAAGGGGGGGAGCCCCATCCGGAAAACTGCGTCCATAGCCTGTCTGCTCAAGGAATCCGTACGCTTTGTGCTGAGCGGTTCCAATGTGAAGAGTGAATTTGACATTGCCGAAGATTTATGGCCCGCGGATGTGGATGAAGGGCAGATAAACCAGGTGATCAATAATCTCGTCATCAACGCACTTCAGGCCATGCCGGCGGGAGGGACCCTGTCCATTGACGCCGGGAATATTCATCTCCCGGCGGATTCACGGGTTCCTTTGCCGCAAGGGAGTTACATCAGGATTGCGGTGAAAGATGACGGCATCGGGATTTCCGAAGAATGTCTTCCCAAAATATTTGATCCCTTCTTTTCAACAAAACCAAAGGGAAACGGCCTTGGTCTGGCCACTACTTACTCGATAATCAGGAAACATGACGGCTACATTGATTGCGAATCCCAAAAAGGATTGGGAAGCGTTTTCCATATCTATCTGCCTGTTTCTAAAAAACAAATTATTACGGAGCAACAAGCGATGACAAGTGAAGCAAACGGTTGTAAAGGAAGAGTGATCCTGATGGATGACGAGGAAATGATACGTGATGTCGGAACGGAGATGCTTGAATTTCTGGGATATGAGGCTGTCCAGGCCAGAGACGGCATGGAAGCCGTTGAGTTATACGCTTCGGCAAAACTGGCGGGATCGCCCTTTCAGGCGGTGATTATGGATTTGACTATTCCCGGCGGCATGGGCGGCAAGGAAGCCATTGAAAAGTTGAAGGAAATCGATCCTGACGTTAAGGCCATCGTTTCCAGCGGGTATTCCAATGATCCGGTGATGGCGAATTTCGAGAAATATGGCTTTGCCGGCATGATGATCAAACCATACCGGATTGATGACCTGAAAAAGGTTATGCAGAGAATAACGGATTGACGGCCGTCGCTTTCTCTTTAGGCTATTTCAGCAATCCCTTGAAAGAACCGGATTCCGCCTTTCGCGGAGGCATGACAAAAGAGGAGTGGAACTGCTTTTTACAGGACCGTTGACGCCTTGACGCCGTAACATTTCACCTTGGCCGTCAGTCAGCGTTTTTCAAGGGGGCGCTAAACCACAAATTTTTGTTGTTTTGTTGCAGATGGTTGCACATTACATGGATAACCTGCTTCAAAAACTTGACCTGGATTTCAAGCGGCAGATGATTAAGATTATCCCCTTGAAACGCCATCAGGATGCAATCCGCTGTCGCTTCCACATCAGCCGTCCTCATCGCTCCTAATAAGCCGAATTCGCCAAACATGTCTCCGGTCTTCAATTCGCCCAGCACTTTGCAGCCCAGGATGATTTCCACCTGTCCATGCAACAGGATATACAGGTATCTGTCGGAATCGCCTTTTTTAATTATGCGCTTGCCTGCGGAAATTTTAAACCATTCGCCGACCTCAATCAGCTTGTCAATCTCTTCGTGCGTAAAGACTTCAAAGAAGCTTATTTTATGAAGCAGGGCGGAAATTTTTCTTTTTCCAAATGTAGCTTGGTTTTCCATTGCATCTTTCCCGTGGGAATCTTGTTTTTCCATTGCGTTTCAACTTTCATCAGTCATCCAGCGTTTTTGCTGATTGCCGCTTTTTGTTTTTGTGCAACACATCCTTTTAATTTTTGGAATTATAGGGATCTTGAAGATGCAAGTCAAGGCAATCTCTGCAAATCCGTGAACTCCTTTACCCGGTAACACATTTTTGATTCTCATCCGGTTGATGCGTACTTTTGTCTCTTTCACCTACAA
>CAZBGE010000106.1:0-10911 GCA_964491435.1 uncultured Smithella sp. | reverse complement strand
AAGTAATGTTTTCAATGATATTTTTTTTCAAACGGGGTAATTTGGACAGCAGTGATGAGCCTACTACCCATTACCTGTCTTCTTTCGTTACAACCTTGAGGGATTTCAATTTTTTATGCAGATTGCTGCGTTCCAGACCGATGGCTTCGGCAGTTCTGGAAATATTACCGTCATACTCTTCCAGTTTTTTTATAATGAACTGTCTTTCAAAATCCAGCCGGGCATCTCTTAAGGAATCACTGGCGGTGGACGGCTCTGTCGTGAAGGCGCTATGCTCGGCCTTGATGCTGAGTTCGGGAATATCATCCGCCGTGATAACATTAGACGGCGTCAGAATAATCACTCTTTCAATGATATTCTTCAACTCGCGGACATTACCCGGCCAATTATGCACCATCAGTTTATCCAAAGCGTCTTCCGTTAAAGTCTTGGTCGGTTCGCCCTCTTTGGCGGCAAAGTCATAAAGAAAACGCTCCGCCAGAAAAGGAATGTCTTCTTTTCTTTCCCGTAGCGGAGGCACACGCAATGGGATAACGTGAAGACGGTAATAGAGATCCTGACGAAACCGGCCTGCTTCCATTTCCCTTTCCAGATCCTTATTCGTCGCGGCCAGAACCCGTACATCCATATCAATGACTTTGTTGCCGCCAACCCGTTCAAATTTTTTTTCCTGAAGTATTCTTAGAATTTTTGCCTGCGCTTTCAGGCTCATATCTGCCACTTCATCAAGGAAGATGGTTCCTTCATGGGCCAAGTCAAATTTCCCACGCTTCTTTTCAGTAGCACCGGTGAAAGCGCCTTTTTCATGCCCAAATAATTCACTTTCAATCAACTC
Source organism: uncultured Smithella sp. (assembly GCA_964491435.1). Classification (GTDB taxonomy): domain Bacteria; phylum Desulfobacterota; class Syntrophia; order Syntrophales; family Smithellaceae; genus UBA8904. The sequence goes on along the minus strand of CAZBGE010000106.1, from coordinate 10,076 downwards.
CTCGGGAATCGCCGCGCAGTTGACTTCCACAATCGGCTTGTGCGACCGCCGGCTCAAGTGATGAATGGATCTCGCCACCAGCTCTTTTCCCGTACCATTTTCGCCCATGATAAGAATCCACGCATTGGTCGGCGCGACAATGCCGATCATTTCCTTCAATTCATTAATCACCGGACTGGTTCCGGTTAACTCGTACTGATGTGATACTTTCTGTTTTAATAAAATATTTTCTTCTTCCAGCCGGACCACATTAAGAGCGTTGTTCACAAGAATCATCACCTTGTCCAACGACAGAGGCTTTTCAATAAAATCAAAAGCGCCCAGCTTGGTTGCCCTCACCGCAGTTTCAATGGTGCCGTGTCCAGACATCATAATGATCACGACATTCGGATGCGCGGCGTGAATGGTTTTGAGTGTTTCCAAACCATCAATGCCGGGTAGCCAGATATCCAGCAATACGAGCTGCGGCATTTCTTCAGCCACAATTTTAACAGCCTCCTCGCCGCTGCCCGCCACCAAAACCTGAAATCCCTCATCCTCCAGGATAGCTTTCAGCGATTGACATATACTGACTTCATCATCTACAATAAGAATAGTTTCATTCATAAGTTTTTCTCAACTTCGCTTTTTTGGTATAGATTAAACTTCAGAAACGGGCAACTGAAAAGATACGATTGTCCCCGTCGGATGGTTGTCGCTGATAATGACCTTGCCTCTATGGTCGGATATAATGGAGCTGACAATCGCCAGCCCAAGACCCGTTCCTGATTTTTTGGTTGAAAAATACGGTTCAAATACTTTCCGCTTGTAACTGGCCGGAACACCGGCTCCGTCGTCGGCGACGGCAACCGTTACGGTTTTATGCGACTCATTATACCGCACAATAACTCCGATATGCCCTGCTTGCTTATTCAGGGAAGCGACGGCGTTATCCAGCAGATTTATCATCACGCGATTGATCTGCTCGGCATCCAGGTTGAATGTCGGTAATCCATCAGCCGGACGGAATTCAAATTGAATATCTTTATGAGCATCCACAAAAAGATTTACGGCTTCAGCGACAACCGCATTGAGATCATTCGGGGCCATCGTCGTCACGGGCATGCGGGCGTAACGGGAAAATTCGTTGACCAGATTTTTAAGGACTTCCACCTGGTCGATAATCGTCTGTGTGCATTCCTTAAAGACGGAGCCGTCTTCTCCCAATCTATCTCCATACTTACGTTGAAGCCGTTGCGCTGAAAGTTGCACTGGCGTAAGCGGATTTTTAATTTCATGCGCCATGCGTCTGGCCACTTCCCGCCAAGCCGCAGCGCGCTCCGCTTTCTGCAACTCCGTCAAATCTTCAAACACGACAACAACGCCGGAATCATTGCCTTCTTCATCTTCAATCGCTGTTATGGTCAAAAGCAATGTTAAAGCCTTATCCCGCAATGTCAGTTCCAATTGTTTTTCCAGAATTCGTTTGTTATTTTGCTTCATTTCCAGCAGGAAGGAATCCACCAAGGCAAGATGTTCATCAAGCAAGATTTCTCGATAACTACGGAAAAGATATTGAGAAACATCAATTTCAAACATTGATTCCGCGGCACGATTAATCGTTGTAATCATATCGTTCTTATCAACCGAAATAACGCCCGCGGAAACATTGCGCAAAACGGCGGCCATGTATTTACGGCGCTGGTCAAGAGAAATATTGGCCTCTTCCAGACTGGTTTTGCTTTTCTGTAAATCATCCGTCATCAGGTTGAATGATTTTACCAGGAGCCCGATTTCATCATCAGCCTCAATATTGATACGGCTTGCCAGATCACCCTGCGTTATTCTGTTGGTTGCCAGGACGAGATCCTGAACGGGATTTGTGATGCTCTGGGCCAGCGAAAGACCGAACCATGTAGCCAGAAAGATAATCACCAGTGTCACAATCGACAGCGTTACAACATAATTAAACTTGATCGGGTTTTTCAGCAGTTTGACCTGTCCATACTGTTCGGAGGCATTGGCGATGCTCCGCAGTTTATTGACAAATCCCTGCGGAACGCTGTAACTGACGGAAACGTAGCCAATGACTTCCGTGGAAACGGCATAAGAAAAAACCGGCGCCACACCAACAATCGCCTCTCCGTCTTTACAGGAAACCACCGTTGCAATTTCCTTACCGGAGTAAATATCTTCGAGCATTTTCGGCGACAGTTCAACAGAAGTCATAGAGTAATCTTCGGCATCGGCAAAAACAATGCTTTTATCATTAAAATCAAAATAGGCTTCCACCCTGCCCACTTTATAACTCTTCTGGCGCTGCGAGAGCAGACTATTAAGATAATCGGATCTTTCCGTTTCGTAGAGACGGTTTTGGGTGATATCCGTGCTGATTTGACGGGCGTTAAACTTAGCCAGTTCTTCCGCCTGTGTGTAATATACTTGGGCAACTTCCAGTGCTCGGCTCAAAGCATCGCCGATTTTAATATTAAACCAGAACTCAATAGAGTAGGAAAGAAAATTAATGGCAAACAAAAAAAGCAATATCGTCGGAACAAGAGACAATCCGACAAACGCGGCAACCAGCTTGGTTCGCAACTTCGAACCGATAACACCTTTGCGGCGTTCGGCGAATAATTTAAAAATGTTGCGGACAATCAGGAAAAGCAGAAGCAGAATCAGAATAATATTAATACTGGTCAGGCCGTAAACCAAAATATTGGACGAAATCGGCAGTTCTTTCCGGGCAGAAAGCTGACTGGCCAGAATCGTAAACACAACCGCCAGACAACCGACAACCAGCATTAAAATACGTTCGCGTTTTCGCTTTTTTAACTCTCTTTCATCAAGATAAATTTTTCCGGACTTTTTTTTAATGTTCATGAGGGGCGTTCATCAACTTTCACACCGATATAAACCTTGATCACTAATGGGAGAATCGTATCTTATACAAGGGTGTCTCAAAATCCCACAAAGAGACAAAGAATAATACATACTCCATCTTAAAAGGCAGCCGCACTTTATCCATTTTAACTTTGACATGGGCGCTGTAATCACTGCCTTTGGACAGACTGGAAAGAGAAATCACGGGAATGCCATTCAAATCCGCCATCGCTTTTTGCGCACTCTGAAAATCGGGAAAAACCGCCAGTTGATCATCACCGTTTGTGGTAACTAAAAAAATTTTTTTTAAATTGTCATATTTGATCATGCGGCGAATTTCCCTGCTGGCGATATTTTTATCCCACAGATAAGACCTTTCCTGATAGACATCCAGTTGGATCGTAAAAACAGCAGGCACACCTGCCAGAATGGCAGACTCCATTTCCGGTTTAAAACAATTCACCAGCCTGGCGTATAAAAGCACCTTTTCTGTATTGCTGGTGATTAAAAGATCAACCATCCGGGGGGATGTATCCGCCCGCGCCGATAAAGTTCCGGCAAATGTAGTAAACGTCATCAACAAACTCAAGCAAATCGTCACCCAGAAACGACTTTTATTATTTTTCATACCAGCCATTTTCTTTCATAAAAACCAGCGTATTCCATATTGATGAGGCATACTAGGTAACCTGCTAATAAAAAGCAAGATTAATTTAGGATGGATAAAAATGTTTGCGCAAGAATTTAAATTTGCGCTGCATCAAGAATGGTAAAGGACGGAATCTTACAGGACATAAACTTTGCTGATTGCTGCTGATCGTAATCCGCAATGATTTCCCAGCTACTTTCCTGGCGCATAAGTTCCCGCAATAAAAGATTGTTCAGCCGATGACCTGATTTATAAGCCACCAAATGACCGATAATTGGCATCCCCAGTAAAAACAAATCACCAATTGCGTCCAAAATTTTATGTTTTACAAATTCATCGGGCATACGCAGGCCATCTTTGTTGATAATTTTCTCCTCGTCAAGAACAATCGCATTATCCAGCGATCCGCCCAAACCAAGCCCCTTGGCCTGCATAAATTCAACTTCTTTTAAAAAACCGAAAGTTCTTGCATTGCAAATGTGATCTTCATAGTTTTTATCAGTAAAAACGAGACTATGCGTTTGTTTTCCTATGACCCGGTTCGCAAAATCGATTTCATACGATATTTTAAATTCTCTGGAAGGCAGAAGCATGGCGCTCCCCGTTCCTTCTTTCACGGAAACGGGTTTTTTTATAACCAGCATCTTTTTGGATTTCCCTTGGGTGCGTGTACCAGCCGCCTTGAGCATATTGACAAACGGACGAGCGCTACCATCCATAATCGGCACTTCAAAAGAATCAAGTTCCACGATGGCATTATCTAGCCCCATACCACTGAATGCCGACAAAAGATGCTCCACGGTGGAAACTGTTACACCATCATACCCCAAGGTAGTAGCTAGCATCGTATCGCACACCATTTTGAAATCCGCTGGAATCGGTTTAGCTTCCGGAAAATCCTTACGGATAAAAATAATACCGGTATCAGCGGAAGCTGGCTTAATCTTCATATAAACCTTACGGCCCGTATGCAAACCAACACTCGAGCAATTGATTTCTTTTTTCAGTGTGCGTTGTAAGTTCATATTCAACCTTAATAAAAAACTTAATACTAAATCCAGCAATAAACATACCAAATCCAGCAAACAGAAACAATCATATTAAGATCTTGTATTGATTATTGTTTTATTCATGATTACGATTATCGAGTTTAGAGATGCGGAACATTTTGTGTCTAAAACAACACACCGGCTTGTCTCATTAGAAGCAAAGAACCAAAAGTTCACGATTTATTTGCAGAATCTTTCCTTTTCGCTGTAAACACATCCGCAATAAGGCTGGCGATACATTTCCATCTCTTTGGAAATTCTGACTCCTTCATTCCATCCGCCTCGGAAATCTTCATAGAAAAAAGGGATTCCCATTTGACGGCTCAGATTTTCGCCCGTCTCGCGGATGAGATCATGTTGCTGAAAACGGCTGTAAAGCAGCGTGGAAGTAAAGGCGTCGTAGTTTTCTTTGCGCGCCAGCTCGGCCGTGAATTTCAAACGGTCCGTCAGGCAGTAAATGCATCTTTTGTCCGGATTTTCCGCGACATGGCGCAGGAAGTCTTCCAGAGGATAACCTTCCGTCCAGATAACATTTAAAAGAATTTTTTCGGCATAATCCTGAAGGGTTTGTTTGCGGCGGGCGTATTCCAGATAGGGATGAATATTGGGATTGTAGAATAAGCCGGTTACGTCATGACCATGCGTCCTTAAAGCCTTGAGCGGATAAATCGTGCATGGTCCGCAGCAGATATGCATGAGCAGTTTCATGAAACAAATTATCCTCCAGATTAAAACAGTTCTTTTTGAGCGCCCGATGCTTGCAATCCGAAATGCTCGTAGGCCTTGGAACAGGCCACTCTGCCGCGCGCCGTTCTTTGCAGATATCCTTCCTGGATCAGGTAAGGTTCATAAACATCTTCAATCGTTACCCGTTCTTCGCCGATTGCCGCCGCAAGACTTTCCACACCCACCGGACCTCCGTTAAACTTTTCAATCAAAGCCAGAAGCAGCTTGCGATCCATTTGATCAAATCCCTTAAAGTCGACTTCAAAAGCATCCAATGCGCTACGGGCGATTTCCCCATCAATGGTTCCATCGCTTTTTACTTCCGCATAGTCGCGGACACGCTTGAGCAGCCGGTTGGCGATCCTGGGGGTACCGCGCGCCCGTCTGGCCAGCTCATCAGCTCCGTCAACGGTCAATCTGACATCCAGAATCGACGCAGATCGTTGAATAATAACGGCCAGTTCCCGCGGAGTATAGAATTCCAGGCGGAAATGCATGCCAAAACGGTCGCGCAAAGGCGACGTCAGAGATCCGGCGCGGGTGGTTGCGCCCACCAGTGTAAACTTGGGAATGTCGAGTTTCATCGATCGGGCGGACGGCCCCTGTCCGATTAAAATATCAATGTGAAAATCTTCCATGGCCGGGTAAAGAATTTCTTCCACAACATGGGACAGACGATGGATTTCATCGATAAACAAAACTTCGTGCTCGTGCATGTTCGTCAAAATGGCCGCCAGATCTCCCGGCCGTTCGATGACCGGTCCGGAAGTCACCTTGATATCCACGTCCAGTTCCCGGGCAATGATATAGGCCAGCGTCGTTTTACCCAGACCGGGCGGACCATACAGGAGCACATGATCAAGCGACTCACGCCGTTTTCTGGCCGCTTCAATAAAAATTGACAGGTTGCTTTTCACTTTATCCTGGCCGATATAATCAACCAGTTTTGGCGGACGCAGGGAATTTTCCAAACCACTTTCGTTATCGGCGCAAACCGGGCTGATTAAGGGATTTTTCACATGGGCATCCATCATTTTCTACCTGAACCGGCGGCGCTTCAACCGGCAAGAATTTTTAATGCTTTCTTCAGGAGTTCATCCATTGCAAGCTCTCCTTCAGCATCCCGTACAACCTTGTCCAGCGCGTCTCTGGCAGAGTTGGCTTTATAGCCCAGGTTGACCAGGGCGGAAAGCACATCTTCCCTGATCATCTCACTTTGTTTTTGCTGGGCATTCATAACCGGTATCTGATCCGCCGCCATTTTCCTGATGGCTTTATCTTTAAGTTCCAGAATCAACCGCTCGGCCATTTTCCTGCCGATACCGGGAATCGCGACAAGCTTGCTCAGATTACCGCCAGAAATCGCTTCCAGCAGTTCCGCGGCTGAAATACCCGACAGAATGTTCATGGCCACTTTCGGCCCGATGCCGCTGACGGAGATCATCAGTTGAAAAAGTTCGCGTTCCTGCAATGTGTAAAAACCGAACAGATTAATCGCATCCTCTTTAACCGACGTATGAATATGCAGAGTTACGGATTCCCCGGCTTCGGGAAGCTCGTAAAAAGTCGTCAGCGGAATGAAAACGCGGTAACCGACGCCCTGCGTGTCCACAACGATATGGGAAATTCCCTTATGGGCAATTTTGCCGGAAAGCAAGGCAATCATATCAGACGGGCTGCTCCTTTGCGAAATTGGCCTGGCAAATGGCGGCAGCCAGAGCGTCCGCCGCATCCGCGGGGGGCAGAGCATCAAGCTTTAAGATTGCTTTCACCATCATCTGCACCTGGCGTTTCTCCGCCCGGCCGTAACCGACGACCGCTTTCTTGACTTCCAGCGGCGAATATTCAAATACGGGAATGCCTTTTCCGGCGCAGGTAAAAATGACGACCCCTCTGACTTGGGCCTGCCGGATCAGGCTGCGGACATTCTTACCGTAAAAAATATTTTCCAGACCCACGGCCTGCGGTTCCGTCTCCAGGATGACGGCGCTGAGCTTACGGGAAATATCCATTAAAACTTCGGAGAAAAGCGAATTTTTAGGAGGTTTAATTTCACCATAAAGTACATGACGCAGGTAATTGCCGCTTTTATCAATGACTCCATACCCTGTCACATGGCTTCCGGGATCGATGCCTAAGATTCGCAAAATATCACTTTCAGGTTCATTAAATTTTATTCTAGCTCAACTTCTCCATCACATCTTCATCGATGTCAAAATTGGAATAAACATTCTGCACATCATCATTATCTTCCAGTTTCTCCATGAGCTTCAACATGGATTCCGCCTTGCCCGCTTCCAGTTTTACCGTATTGGAAGGAATCTTGCTGATGGCAGCCGCAAGATGTCTAATGCTTTTCTCGTCAATGGCTTTTTTTACCGCTTCGAAAGCCGCAGGTTCCGTGATCACCTCGAATTCGTCGCCCTCAGTCTTCACGTCTTCCGCTCCGGCATCCAGCGCCAGCTCCAGCAATTCATCTTCGCCAATGAGTTTCTTGTCAATGACGATACTCCCCTTCTTCGCGAACATCCAGGACACGCAGCCGTTTTCCCCCAGGTTGCCGCCATGCTTGGAAAAGATGTGGCGGATCTCCGCCACGGTCCTGTTTTTATTATCCGTCATGACATCGACAATCACCGCCGCGCCGCCCGGGCCGTAGCCTTCGTAGGTAATTTCTTCATAGGCCGCCGCGCCTTCGCCGCCGCCAGTTCCTTTCTTAATTGCCCGATCGATGTTATCTTTGGGCATGTTTTCATCCTTAGCGGCCATCACCGCCTGCCTCAGTCGTGAATTGCCTTCTATATCGCCGCCACCCAAACGCGCCGCCAGTGTAATTTCCTTGATGATTTTGGTAAATATTTTGCCGCGTTTAGCGTCAATCGCCCCTTTTTTCCTTTTAATGGTGCTCCATTTATTATGGCCGGACATATTGTTTTTCTCCTGGAAAAAGATAATCTTGCATATTTTTTTGCCTCATAGCATAAGGCGATAAGCTTGTAAAGTTAATTACATATTTTACTAGGAGGTTTCAGCAAAACGCTGCGGCAAGGAACGCCGTCCTTTAATTTCGCGATCGTATGATATTTTTTTCTTGGAAAATCTTCAGTTGATTGAATTCAAGAAATATGCAAAATTACCCGCTATGGAAAGTAAGGGATATCATGTTAGATTATAATTTGTCAGATTTCCTGAAAATATCAGCGGTATTAAACTATCAGTTGAGCGCCAAACAACGCAACTGGAACAGCATCACATCCGTCGTATTGGCCGGCAAACCGATATCGAATCATGATCAGGACGTATTGCTCCACACCTTCAACTACCTGGGAAAAATCTACGGAAAAACAAAGAGGGATCTCGGCCCCTTCTCCGTTTTGCATCCCCTTCGGGTCACCGCGCTGCTTTCCCATGCGTCGAAAAAAGCCGCCCTGCTGGACTTGATGACCTGTCTTCTTCATGACAGCTTTGAGGATTTCCAACCTGTCATTTTTAAAGATTCCAACTGGATAAAACTGGATGATAAATTCCAATCCTTCTTGGCGGAAATACCGGAAAACCAACAGAAACGTTTAATGGAGCATCTGCACTGGCTAACCAAAGAATCATCAGAACCATATTATCATTACATTGGCCGCTTCCTCAACCAGGCCGGCGACGCCCCCGAAGTAATTAGCGTGAAACTTGCGGACCGCCTGGACAATACGTTTGACATGCGCATCGACCTTCAGGATCCTTTGCAGGGAGTTGACTTTTTCAAAGTCGTTTACCAAATACTCTTCACCGACGCCTATAAAGGATATAAACCTGAAAGGTCCCATCAGCCTACCGTGATTTTAAACGGCGCGGAACGTCTTTACCAGCTCTTCAAGAACATCGTTCTGCTGTCGCTCATCCGCCAACGAAAAGCCGCCATCGGAGATTCCGTCAACCGAAAACTTTTTAACGCGCTTGTTGAAGCCAGTATGCAGGAAGCCCAGCGCATTGCCCTGCATATCTTCGGATACCACGCCAAGTCTGTTCGCAAATTCAAAAATATTCTGCTCGAAATGATGGACTATGCGCAATCGGGAGGATTGCACGGCGTGAGACATCCAAACACCGAACACCATCTGGATGGGATACTCATGTCCGTCTTCGATCAACCGGAACGCGAAGCGCGGAAAAAACAACTTTCGGCGCTTTACCAAAACAAGACCCTCATGATCGAAGTGGCTGTCGCTTTCATTACTGTATTTTTGAACTTTCTCAATGATTCTAAATATTTTGTTCATGGCATCAACACGGAAGGCATTCATCCGGAAACGATGTAATCATCATGAATATCGTAAAAAACACATATGATTATTTCGATAACCTTTTCCATCCGCAAGATTTCAACCTAGCCGACCAAGGGCGTCGCCGACTGTTTGTCGCTTCCATCCTGGCCATCATCCTGTCCCTGGTCATTTTTGGTATCGTGCATTTTAAAAAAGGCGACTACCAGTTCGGAATCGTGAATTATTTTCTGATAACTGTTTTTTCAGGTTTCATAATTTGCCTGCGCTATTCAAAAACCGGCAAAACCGTATACCGCCTTTCCCTGGCACTCTTAATAATCTTGCTTGGTTACTGGCTCAAATCTGGAACCGGGGAAGGATATTCCAGCATATGGGTGCTGTCCTTCCCCCCTTTTGCATTTTTTCTCATGGGGAAAAAAGAGGGATGTATTTGGAGTATCCTCCTGGCTATTATTACAATAGCATTCTTTATTAATCCGTTTTCCGCTCTGACGTCCTTTCCTTACTCCCGTA
>CAZBGE010000105.1:0-10925 GCA_964491435.1 uncultured Smithella sp. | reverse complement strand
GCCCCGGAAAGCTGGATCGTTGTGGGAGAGCCGTACTGGCGGCATGAACCGGAAAAAGAGTATTTAGAAGCGATCGGAGTGGCGATGAGCGATTTCGGAACACATTATCAGAATGCAGAGGCCGGGCGAGAGCAAGAATTGGAGGCGGTCTGCACATTCGTCAGCAGCCAGGATGACTGGGATAGATATGAAGGGTTGCAGTGGTATGCCGCGGAAACCTGGGCGAGTGATCATCGGGATGATCCGGATGTAGAGACCGTGCTGAAGCGGGTGCGTGAAAGTAAAATGGCGTATCTGAGGTGGGGACGGGAAACGCTGGGATGGGCGATTTATGTGTTCAAGAAAGGGGTTTATGGCATTTCCAAATGATGGTCCGGCTGATTCTGCCGATAGACTTTCCGGAGGTGAAAAATGAATTTCGGTTTTCTTGTTTTCCCGGATCTCGAAGAGCTGGATCTCATAGGCCCCTGGGAGATGGTGGGCATGTGGGGAAAATTTTTCGGCGGCCCGGAGAATCGGCTCATGGTAGCGCAAGCAGATGATCCCATAATGTGCGCCAAAGGCCTTTCTCTTAACCCCCAGACATCCTTTGAACATTGTCCTGAACTGGATTATCTCCTTGTGCCTGGCGGCGAGGGGACCAGAAAAGAAGTGGATAATCCGCTCCTGGTCCACTTTATTGCTGAACAGGCAAAGCATTGCCGGGCTGTCCTTTCCGTCTGTACAGGCGCTTTTCTCTTGCATAAAGCCGGTCTTCTGTCCGGGAGGAAGGCGACAACCCATTGGAGCTCGCTTGGCCGTTTGAGCGAACCTGGGGACGTGACCGTTGTTGAAGAACGTGTCGTTCGTGATGGCAACATCTGGTCATCGTCGGGCGTATCGGCGGGCATTGATCTCGCACTTGCCTTTATTGCGGAAATTGCCGGCGAAGAAATTGCGGCACAGGTGCAATTCGTGTCTGAATACTACCCGTCTGAAAGACGGTATGGTGTTTTACATAAAAGTCCTGTGGCGCCGGCTTATTTGAAAAAAGTGCGGGAGTGATCTGTTTTCCCGCTAGATGATGTTCCGCAGTTTTTCGAAACCAGCATAGGCAAAGTAGCCCGCAAACAAGACCAGAAAAACAGCGCAGCATGCAATCAGCGCCCGGTAGAGGCGATCAGTCAAAAAGCGCCTTCCTCCGGCGACAGTGGCCGAGATAAAAGAATACCAGGCCAGATCCGCGGAAATGTGGCCGACGAAGAAAAATGCGACGCCCCAGAGACCGAACTGCCGGGAATAGATGATGTATCCCACGCCGATGGTCGCCCACCAGATGATCCAGTAGGGGTTGGATAAACTCATGAATATGCCGCTGAGCATCGGGTGGTTGAGCTTTGTTTGTTTTCCCTCCCAGAATAGGCTAAGTGACGGCAAGGTCCGGAACATTCCAAAAGCCATCCAGAAGAGAATGGCGGACCCGGCGAGGGCGGTGACAGCAAAAACGGCCGGCTTCTGAAAAAACGGCGCCAACCCCAGAAGAAGAGAGATGACCAGCGTTAATTCCAAAACGGCGTGACCGGCGATCATCAGCGGTCCGGCGATGAAACCGCGTCTTGTGCTTTCGCTGATGGTTGCGGTCAGCAGCGGCCCCGGCATCAGGGCGCCGGACAGCGCAATGACAAAAGAAGAAGCAAAAATAGTGAACAAAGTCATCATGATAAATTCATTTTCCTGCAGCGTTGCGCCGGGTCCTGGCCGTAGAAGTCTTTCATGACCCGGTAAAGTTCCGGAGCTGATTTAATCAATTGGAGCGGCAGGCCAAAAAAATGCTCCGTAGCCACGGCGAAGAATTCCGCTTCGTCCGTTGCGCCGTATTCATCCAGAAAAGTCCGTTTGCCTTTTTCAACATCTTTAAGCAAGCGCAAATATTCACGGGAGCAGGTTTTTACCCAGTCACGATACTCAGCGCGGTCGCGCAGCCGGGGGGTGCCGTCCGCCGTTCCGTCCTGCATGTCCAGTTTATGGGCGAATTCGTGATAGACCACGTTGAAGCCTGTCCTGCTCCGGCGTCCGCCCGCCAGAACACTGTCCCAGGTCAATAGCACCGGCCCCTGCTGGAAAGCCTGTCCGGAGATGGGAGAGACTGGGTCCAGGGGCTCCAGTGCGGTTTCGAAGAAGCCCAGCCGTTGTTCGGGCGGTGTCACTTCGGAAGGATAGACAATGATGGTTTCAACATTTTCGTAATAGTTGCGGGGGATGTTTAAAATCAGGAGGCAGGCTTGAGCCGAAACGGTCACGCGGATCTCATCCGTCATGTCCAGCCCTCCGCAGCCTTCCCATGATTTCTCGGCGATGAATATTTGGATCAGGCCGCGCAGACGCAGACGTTCATCATCTGTCAGGATGCGATAATAAGCCATGTTGCGTTGAATCACCTTCTCCCAACCGGAAGGGAAAGGTGTTTCCGCAAGCTTTTGTCTCCGTTGTTTTGCAAACCAGTTAAACATGGCAGTTCCTTTACATCAGTCCCGGTAAAATTCGTATCATAAAATTCCGGATATGAAAAACGCCATTTTTACGGCGGTTTGGCCGCTGCTGTGATTTGCCTTGACTTCACTAAGCCGCAGTGTTTTATTGCCTGAAATCTTCATGTCTCTTGAGGCGTCATGCGGGCATGAACATGAGCGGTACGTTGCGGTTATTCGCGGGTCAGAAGACCGGCACTACGTCTTTTTCATGTAGTGCGCACCTTCAGGTGCGCTTGTCGCTTAGCCCTGCTTTTGCTTTCCATAGCAGAATGACCTGAACGTTGCCCCCTGTTTTGAGCGGGGAAAATCAGTTTACGGGAAGACAAATATGGCGAAAGTGAAACCTATCAGGAAGTCATTCGGTCAGAGTATCAGGGCTTACCGTGAGGAAAGAAACTGGAGCATCGACGACCTGGCGCATGAAACCGGGTATCCCGCCGATCTCCTGGCAAGAGTTGAACAAGACGAAACCACCCCTCCCGTGGCGCTTGTTTTGCAGCTCAGCCGCGCGCTGCGGATTGATGTTGAAACGCTCGGTGACGAAGAAAACAGGAAAGCCTCCTCCCGGATAAAAAGCCAGAAAAGGCGCGCCGGTTCATACGCCTATGCGCAGTTGACCAAATCAGGCGCGAATAAGCACCTGGGCGGGTATCTGGTCACCATTGAACCGAATACCACTCACGAAGGCGTTGAATATCATCACGACGGAGAAGAATTCATCTATGTGTTAAAGGGGACGCTGTCGATTTCCGTGGGTAAAAACACCAGCATTCTGGAACAAGGTGAATATATCCATTTTAACTCGGCGTTGCATCATGCGTTGAGCAATCCTTCCAGCGAGAAAACAGAACTGCTTGTTGTTCTGTATATTCCTTAAGAGAGACAGGTATGGCGTTTGAAATATCCAGCGAACAGGAAATGATCAGGATGATGGCCAGAGACTTTGCCAAGAAAGAGCTGGAACCGCATGCGGCGGAATGGGACAGGCAGGGTATTTTCCCGATGGAGGCAGTCAAAAAGATGGGCGAGCTTGGCCTGCTGGGGATGATGGTTCCGCCGGAGCTGGGAGGATCGGGCGCCGGCGCGGTGGCTTATTCCCTGGCTTTGCAGGAGATTGCCTACGCCTGTGCGTCCAGCGCGGTGACCATGTCGGTGGCCAATCTTTCCACCGACCCTCTGCTGAAGTTCGGGAATAAGGAACAGAAAGAAAAATGGCTGACCGGACTTGCCGAAGGATCTTTGCTGGGCGCTTTTGCCCTGACGGAACCGGGTGCGGGATCAGATCCGGGAGCAATGACGACGACGGCCGTTTTAAAAAAAGACAAGTACATTATTAACGGCGCGAAGGTTTTTATTACGCATGGCCAGTATGCCGATATCATTAATCTTATCGCCAGAACCGGTCAGGAGAAGGGAACCAGGGGCCTGTCTGCGTTTATTGTGGAAAAAGGCGCGCCCGGCTTCAAAATCGGCACGAAAGAGGAAAAGATGGGGTTGAGGGCGTCCAACACCGTTGAACTGGTTTTTGAAGACTGCGAAATTCCTGCGGCAAACCTGCTGGGAAACCTGGGTGAAGGATTCAAGGTGGCCATGCGCGCGCTGGACAGCGGCAGAATCGGCATTGCCTCCCAGGCCGTAGGCATTGCCAGGGCCTGTCTGAATGAGGCGGTATCTTACACGAAACAAAGGCGTCAGTTCGGAAAAACGCTCAACTCCTTTGAGGCCGTTCAGTTTATGATTGCGGATGCGGCGACTCAGATCGAAGCAGCTTCCTGGCTGACCTTGGCTGCGGCGGACCGTAAGGACAGAGGTTTGAAATTTACACGGGAAGCCTCAATGGCCAAGCTGTTTGCCTCGGAAACCGCCAACGCCAGCGCCTACATGGCGCTTCAGGTTCATGGCGGCTACGGCTATACGAAACACTATAAGGTGGAGCGCCTCTACAGAGACGCGCGCGCCACGACCATCTATGAAGGCACATCGGAGATTCAGCGCATCGTTATCGCCAGAGAAGTGAGCAAGGAATGGGACCATTAAAATTGATAACGCAACCCGGCGGACAGTCCATGAGTCCGCAGAGGGGCTTCCGTGCTGTTGATGTCAATCCCGGACGGCGCATGATTCATATACATATTGCCGGAAGCAGTTTCTACCCGCCCCAGATCAAAGTAACGGTAGGCAATATCCAGGCTGAGGCGGTCCGTCAGGATGACGCCCGTGCCGACAGCCAGCATGAAGGCGAAATCCTTCCGGTTTCCGGAAGGCGTAATGCTGATTTTGTGAGTTGTATTGTCAGGGAACTGGTACGTTACCGGATCGAGCCGATTATAGGCCAGACCAACACCGCCCCCCACATACGGCTGGACGCGCCAGAATTTTTTCTTGGAGAAAAATCCGTTGATATCAATAAAAAAATTGATCAAGCCACTGAAAGAATCGGCCTTGGCGGAAACTGGCTGATTGGGGCTGGGGTGGAGTTTTGGGGCGAGGAAATTGGCGTTGCCCTCGTAATCCATGCGAAAGCGGTAGGCAAACGATACATCAGTCCGCAGCCAGGGCAGCAATTGACGGCCGACAGCCGCCTCCATGGTTGGAAAATGACCGAAATCGCCGTAGGCGCCGATAGGCTGCCCGTTGACGCCTTTCACGCAGCCGAACAGGGCCGGCGGATTAGCCGAGGAGCAGTCTGTGTCTGAAAAATCAGACGCCAGCGATTTTTCATAGCCGACAGCCCCCCGTACATACCAGCTTGCCGCCCATCCCGGAACGGGCGTCAGAAGAGTGGACAGAGCAATCAATATCCACAGCATGAAACAATTCACGGACCATTTGTTATTTTTCATCTGAAAATACCACCCCAAGAAATGATGATCGCCAAGGCGGCGCGCGCTTCGGTCCGGGGCCGGACAAGGGAAAGGCCGCGCCGGGAGAGCGCTATCATTGCTTTTTGTCTTCTGCGACAGGCAGCGTCTTAAAACCGCCGGGAATCCATACCACATTTTCCCTGTCCGGGAATACTAAAATCAGGTTTTGCATCACCTGAAAGGTGGCGTGTGAGCCATGATCCAAAAATGCCGCTTGCGGCGCTGGAATATTCATATTATCATATTTTCAGATTTAATTCCGGTATGGCGGCATGAGCAATCTCCATGAATGAAATCATCAATGGCAGCATTTTGACAAAACTGATCCAGAGCATCTCTTTTTTGATGGTTCTGGCCTACCTCTTTACCCGTCTTCCATCCTTCGGCGATTTGCTGGAGCGCCGGCTGTCCATGAAAAACCGTCTCATGATGGGTTTTATCTGCGGTCTGGTTTCGATTTTCGGAACGCTCAGCGCGGTAGAGATTTTTGGCGGCTTGATCCATTTCCGGGATTTGGGTCCCGCGATCGCCGGTCTGCTGGCCGGGCCGCTTGCGGGCGGGATTGCCGGCATGATGGGCGGCGTCCATCGGTATTTCCTGGGCGGTGTCACGGGCCTGCCCTGCAGTGTAGCTACCTTTGTGACCGGATTACTTTGTGGCGCATTTCATCTGTGGAAACGGGGGCGTCCCATCAGGATAGGGGAGGCGGTCTTGTTGATGGCGGCGGCCACGATACTTCATATCCTTGTCATCACCCCTCTCATAGCCGGCGTTTCAGATGAAGTCCTGAAAATCATCCAGGCGGCGCTGATGCCTATGATCCTGGCCAATGGCGCTGGAATCGCCGTTTTTTTCTTTATTATCAACAATCTTCATCATGAGCGGCAAAACGCAGCGGAAAAGCAGCGCATGGACAGCGAACTGCACATTGCCTACGAGATCCAGATGGGCATGCTGCCTGCTCCCTCGCTGAACAGAGATCCGCGCTACGCCGTTCATGCCGTCATGAAACCGGCGAAAGAGGTGGGCGGCGATCTGTACAATTTTTTTGCTCTTGACGAAGATCGCCTGTGCCTTGTTATTGGAGATGTGGCCGGTAAGGGGGTTTCCGCCTCTCTCTATATGGCTACCGCGCAAAAACTTCTCAAAGCCCTGGCCCGGGCGGACGAAGGACCAGCCGCCACGCTTGGCCGGTTGAACAGGGAGCTTTGCGAAGGCAATGAGACAATGACTTTTGTCACGCTCTTTGTCGTCTGCATCGATGTCCGCACCGGCGAGGCAGTTTTCAGTAACGGCGGCCATAACCCGCCCTACCTTATGAAAAAAGGCGAGTTAACGCGGCTTGTTCTGGATCCCGGTCTGTCTCTGGGCGTCCGGGAAAAAGCAAGCTACACCGATCAGCGGCTGAAAATGGATCCGGGAGACACTCTGTTTCTCTATACCGACGGGGTGACCGAGGCCATGAACGATCGGGAAGCGCTTTTCACCGAAGAGCGCCTGAAGACCTGCCTGTCGCGTCTGCATGCTCTGGCGCCGGAGGCGATCTGCCGGGGGGTCCTTGATGATCTGGCACATTTTGTTGGACAGAATGAACAGAGTGATGATATTACCATGCTGGCTTTGCGTTTCAATAAGAAGGATAAAAACACTTAAACAGAATGCCTTCTAACTGCGATGGACAGTTTTCACAGTGCTGTAATCTGAGGACAGAACGATGAAAATATGGGAAAAAAGGCAGGATAATATCGTAATTCTTGCGGTTCACGGCCGTCTGGACGCTTCGACCGGGCCCCTGTTTGAACAGCAGGTGGCGCCCATGATCGATGCGGGAGACAAGAACTTTCTTCTGGATATGGCCCATCTGGACTACATCAGTTCCGCGGCCCTGCGGCGTCTTTTGCTGCTGGCGAAAAGATCGGAAGACATGGGAGGCAAGGTTGCTCTCCTTTCCGTTCAGAGTCATATACTGGAGATATTCGATATGGCCGGTTTTACGCAACTGTTTCAGTTTTATACCGATCAGGATGAGGCCATCCGGTCCTTTTAAAGGGATGCAACTATGCCCAGGAAACCATCAAATCTAATTTATGGCGTCGATGAACATCCCGGCCTGGGGGTCCTGGTTCTGCTGGGGTTTCAGCACATCTCCATCATGGCCATCGCCTTTATTTTTCCCATCATTGTCATTGAAGCCATCGGGGAAACACCGTCCCAGGCAGGCAGGCTGATCAGCATGGCGCTGCTGGCCACGGGCATCGGAACGATTCTTCAGGGGCTCAACCGGGGGCCCATAGGCTCGGGCTACCTGTGTCCTCTGCTCAATGGCCCCGCCTTCCTGGCTGCTTCCCTCATGGCGGGAAAGGCGGGCGGACTATCCCTGATCTTCGGCATGACCGCTGTTGCCGGTTGCTTTGAAGTGGTTTTTTCGCGCTTTCTTGCGCGTATGCGATCCATCTTTCCCGCGGAAGTGACGGGAACAATCGTCACGATGGTCGGCATCGAGGTCATTCCCATTGCGATCCGGAAGTTCCTGGGCGTCGATAAAACACACCTGACACCCGATGCGATGGCTATCGCCGTAGCCGTCACGACCCTGGGGGCCATGGCCTGCTTCAACGTCTGGGGCAAAGGCAAGCTCCGCCTGTATTCGGCGCTGCTGGGGATGATTGTCGGTTATGCGGCGGCGGCCGCAACTGGTATTCTGAATCAAGAAGCCATCCAGACCATGATGAGCGCGCCTCTCTTTTCCGTGCCTGCCGTGGCCTCTGACGGGTTTTCCTTTCAGTGGGTCCTGCTGGCGCCTTTCCTGGTGGCGGCTCTTTCATCGGCTCTCAAGACCATGGGCGATGTGACCACCTGTCAGAAGATTAACGATGCCGACTGGAAACGGCCCGACATGGTCAACATCAGCGGCGGCGTTCTGGCCTGTGGAATCGGCAATATCCTGTCCGGCATGCTGGGCGCCTTGGGCCAGTCCGTTTCCTCAAGCAATATCGGCCTTTCGATTGCCACGGGGGCGACGAGCCGCCGTATTGCCTACAGCATCGGGGTTATCCTGATCCTGCTGGCTTTCTTTCCCAGGTTTGCTTCTGTTTTTGTCATTATGCCCACGCCGATCATGGGTGCTTCCCTGATCTTTGCCGTAAGCTTCATGATCCTGGCTGGCTTGCAGATCATCATGTCCCGCATGATTGATGCCCGGAAAACCTTTGTGATCGGTATTTCCATCATTATGGGACTCAGTGTCGAATTTGTGCCCGACCTTTACCGGAACATCCACCCTTGGATCAAGCCTATTTTCAGTTCTTCACTTTCTTTGGCCACGATTTGCGCCATTGTTCTGAATTTGTTTTTTCGCATCGGCATCGCCAAACAGGCTTCTATTTCCCTGAAACCAGGCGAGGATTTGTCGGAAGTGATCAGCCAGTTCATGGAACAGCAGGGAAGGGCATGGGGCGCCCGAAGCGAGGTCATCTACAAGGCGACGGCGGCCATGAGCGAATTTTTCGAGGCGGCAGCCGAAAACGGCCTGACGCGCGACCCTGTAACCATGACGGCAAGGTTTGACGAATTCAACCTTGATGTGGAAATGGCCTATGCTGGGTCTCCGATTGATCTGCCCGTCCAAAGGCCGGATGCGCGGGATCTTCTCAAAGACGAGGCAGCACCCCTGCGCCTGGCAGGCTACATGGTGCGCAGTCTTGCCGACCGGTCCACTGTTTCCTCTGCCGCCGGCCGGAGCCTTGTCCAACTTCATTTCAATCATTGATCCGGCATTGCCTCGCTGAAACTGGCATTGACCGCGAAAAAGCATTCAGCGGCACTTTATGGTCTTGTAAAAAGCCGTAAATCGCCTTTTTTGTCATTGAACCAATGTAGTGCGGACCTTCAGGTCCGCTATCCTGATGTTCAGTCGAGTCAAAATGACTCGACTGAACGAGGGGATGATCGTTGGCGGATTGATATTTTGAAGAACGTCACCATTTTTTTGCTGGAGTAATCATGCTGATTGCTCCGAAATGTTTCTGTTCTAACTGTATATTTTATCTAGCAGCTTTCAGTTTGAACAAGCGGTTTGGTTCAAAAAAACATCTGGTTCAATCTGCAAGATTGAACCAGCAAAGAAATCGAGAAAAAGGGGAAAAATGGGCTTATTTCATTATTATACTCAGCGTCATAATACATTACTGTTTTAAGGTTATCCGGTTAATGCATACTTTGATTCATGAATGGCCATAATTTTCAGTTTGAAGAATTCCATGTCACGGAATCCGTAGGCCATGCGTTTCATGGTTTTAATCTTATTGTTTGTACCTTCTAAAGGTCCTGAAGAGATTCGGTAATCGTAATAAGCCAGGATTCCAGATCGAAAGGCAGCAAGCGTTTTGGCAAATTTCTTCAGCATTTTAATTCCGGAGGCTTCCGCTCTTTTGAGCCAATCGGTTAATACACGGTCTGCTTTGGGTTTGTTCTTTTGGAACCAGATTTGCCGGAGATCCTCTTTCAGGTAATAGGCACAGGAGAGCGGTTGGTTCAATTGAAGGGCCTCTTTCAGACGATCTTTCTCTTTCTTTGCGGAATCAAGATTTTCCGGATTTTTCAGCAGAAGCCACCGGGTGCCTTTCAAGACCTTCTTCTGAAGGACATCCTTGGCTTCATGATAAAGGTCCCGTCGTAAGTTGGAAAGCTGATCATTGAAGAGCTTGATGACATGAAAATGATCAAACACAATAGCCGCCTTCGGAAGATTCGCCGAAACAGCACTCGTATAAGCCGGAGACATGTCCATCGCGACGGCTTTGATATCAGCCTTGGCCCGTTTCAATCTTTTCCAGAAGGGAGCCAGTGCGTCAGCACCCTTGCCATTGCCGACAAACACAATGGCGCCGCTTTGCATATCCATGACAACGGTCAAATACTGGTGCCCCTTGCGAACAGCAATTTCATCAATGGCAATCGTCTGCAAGTGCTTCAAGCAAGGCTTGGCAAACCGTCTCGTCAGATCACGCTTTTGAATGTCTTTGATGACATCCCAGGATACCGACAGGTGTCTGGCAACATCTTGAATCGTCATGTGTTTCGACAACTCCAAAGCATATCGTTCAAACGCATGGGTGTAAGAAAACCGCGGATCGGCAAAACCAAGCGGAACTTGACGAATGCTGTCGCAGTCCAAACAGCCAACCCGCTGAACTTCCAGCTCCAGAAAGACAATTTTAAATCCAAGACGCATGGCCTTGAACCGTCTCTTCGTTGTTCCCCGCAAAACAACCTTTCGACTCTTGCAGACCGGACAATGCAGCTTCTCACGCTTGTGAGAAATGGTGAATATGATCGCATTCCCTTGATACTGCGTCTTAACATAATTGTAGCCTACAATGCTGAATCCGTGATACAAAATACTCGTGGACATGCTTCCCCCTCCATAATTGGAAATCTTGGTCGATTCCCTTTTGGGGGTTCATGTCCATTTTTTCAACTATAAAAGTACCCATCAACCGGATGAACCATAATTTCGAATGAGAGGCGATGAATTTATGAAACGAATAAA
>CAZBGE010000104.1:0-11089 GCA_964491435.1 uncultured Smithella sp. | reverse complement strand
TGCCGCCATTTGCCAAAAACGGCTCCAAAATTGATGTGATGGTTTCTTCCGTTGGTTCGGCTAAAAGTCTGCAAGGCGGCACCCTTTTGATGACGCCCTTGCGCGGTGCCGACGGTGAGGTTTATGCCGTGGCCCAAGGCGCCGTTTCGCTGGGCGGCTATTCCGTGGGTGGGGCGGCCGGAGGCGGCGTCGTGAAAAATCACACAAGAGTGGGCAGTATCGCCAACGGCGCAACGGTGGAAAAAGAACTGGCCTACGACTTTGATTCTAAACGAGTTTTTATGATTAATCTTCAACAGCCGGATTTTACAACGGCCAGCAGAATGTCGGCCGTGATCAATAAAGCTTTGAATTTTGCCGAAGCCAGACAAATCGACGCTTTTTCCGTCAGTGTCAGAGCGAAAGAATCTTTTGCTGGATCTCTGTCGGAACTGGTTTATCATCTAGAATCTCTGGATGTGCCGGTGGATACGCCAGCCGTGGTGATTCTGAATGAAAAGACCGGTACGGTGGTCATGGGCGACAATGTGCGTATTTCAACAGTTGCCGTGGCGCATGGCAATTTAAGCATTCAGATTAAGGAAGAGATGAAGGTGTCTCAGCCTCCCGCTCCCGTTGTTGTTTCTCCTCTGCCGAAAGCCGGTGTTGCAAATGCGATGGACGCGCGCGCCCGTAATATTATGGCAAAAGCCGGTGAAACTCCGACTTCAGGCGCAACTATTGTTCCTGGCGGACAGACCGTGGCTGTTCCCGAAACAACGGTGAATGTGACAGAAGAGAAAAAGCAGTTAATGCTTCTTCCGCAATCAGTGACGATTTTTGATGTTGTTCGAGCCCTCAATGCGATTGGAGTATCACCACGCGATCTGATTACCATTTTACAAGCGATTAAAGCGGCCGGTGCTCTTCAGGCGGACATTAAGATTATTTAACCTGCTCAACCAAAAGAGGAATAAGGTATGGATGTGACAACGGCTTTATCGAAACTTCCGGTCCAACCGCAGAACGCTGAAAAAGCCTCTTCGGCAAGGTACAGTGAAGCTGAACTTCAAAAAATTAAAAAGGCTTGCGCTGATTTTGAATCTCTCTTTACCTATGAACTGCTCAAGACGATGCGTAAAACCGTTCCTGAGAACAAAACCGGCATGGGAAATTACGGCAAAGACACCTACACAATGATTATCGATCAGAAGCTGGCGGAAAATATCTCGGCTACGGATCACGGCCTGGGATTGAAGAAGGTTTTATATGAACAGATTACGAAAACCGGTTTTTTGGAAGCACGGGAAGGGGTAAAAAACAAATTAAAGTAATATCTAGATTTTGCCGATACGGTGAGTAAGATTAAACCCGTAAGGAGAGGTTTCATGAATATCAGCAACATCAACGATTCGAATGCGCAGTTCATCCAGCCGTCTTCGCGTGGCGCTTCCGGGGTGTCGGCAACAGACAGGCCAGTGAGTTCCGCCTTAATGAAACCAGAAGAAAAGGTTGATCTTTCCACCACGGCAAAAGATATTCAGCAGGCGAAAGTAGAATTGTCCGGGCTGCCTGATGTGCGCGAAGAAAAAGTGCAGGCTATTCGATCTCAGGTAGTAAACGGCGCATACAACGTCAGCGGTGCGCAGATTGCCAATAAGATGGTGGGAGAATCGCTTCTTGATCTGTTTGCCTAGCAAATCCCGGAACTTCGGGTAAGAGCCTTTATTTCCTGCAAGTCCCATTGGCATTACTTCAGTATCCGTGGCGGACAGCATAAGGTCTAAAAATATCTTTTTCTGTCAGCCCTCTGTTTTCATCAGATTGACGTATCTTGCGCAAACCAAAAATGACATAAGGATATTGAAATGTTGAATCATAGCAATACAGTGGCCAACTGTTTGGAAGACTCTGCCATTGAGGAGCTGTTTGCGTCCCTGATAGATATTCTGGGCAGAGAATTGGTGATCTATCAGGAGTTGAAGGATTTCCTGACGGTGGAAAGAAGTGCGCTGATGAATTCCGGTTTGCTTGACGAGCTCAATGAAAATAATTCTCACAAGGAAAATATCATTTTGAAATCCAGGATTCTGGAAGAAGTTCGTTCTAATGTTTTAAAAAAGATCGCGCGTCATTTGGACATGGATGAAAGAAGAATCAAATTATCCGCTTTGGTTGAGTATGCGGATCATGAGAAGGCGGAATCAATTGAAAAATTGAAAAGAGCCTTGATGACCATGACTCGGGACATTGCTCTGATGAATGACGAAAATAGATATTTGTTAAATACTTCTATTAATAATATTAAAGGATCGCTTAATTTCATGTCTTCTTTAATGAACCGTTCTGGTATATATCTTGGCAATGGCGCTATCGGTGAAAATCGAAACAGTGGCAGATTGCTTCATGCGGAGGGATAGAAGATGGCCGGTGGAATAAGCTCAACACTATTTACGGCAAAGGAAGCGCTGCGCAGTAATCTGACGGCCATTAATATCACCGGCGCCAATATTGCGAATATCAACACTCCAGGCTATACACGTCTGAAACCTGTTTTTGAGACGACAGGCGCGATCGACATTGTATCCGCGCGTGATCAGGCCGGTGTGAAGATTGCCGATGTCGAGAGAGTATATGACAAATTTCTTGAATATGAAATTGTGGAAAAGCAATCATCCGTGGCCAGCTACAGCGCGCAACAGGATTTATTGCAGAGAGTGGAAATTGTCTTAAATGAAAATAGCGGCGGTGGAATTAATGATGCTTTGAACGCTTTTTTCAATGCCTGGGGCAATCTTTCTACGGATCCATCTGATAAAGCCAGAAGAGACCTTGTTGTGACCGCGGGAACAAATCTGGCTTATCTTTTCAACGAGCGTTCAGAAGCTTTAACCAATATCCAGCTTTCCGCGGATGACCGGATTGCGGATACGGTATCGGATTTAAACGGCTACCTGGAACAAATGGCCGCTTACAACAAGAGCATCTCCGACTTGGAAAGCGAGGGGGGCAATGCATCGTCCCTGCGCGACGCCAGAGGAAACTTATTAAATGAAATCAGCAAATTAATTGATATTAACTATATTGAAAAAGACGATGGATCTTTATACATATATATGCCTGCCGACGGCAAAGCTCTGGTTGAAGGTTCCAAATCCTGGGAGCTGCAAGTTCAAAGAAATTCAGCCAACGATAATTTGTATGATATTGTGTTCAAAGACGATCCGTCGGAAGTCATCAATCAGCAGATTGGAGGAGGGGAGCTTCATGGTTTGCTGGAAGTGCGTGACCGGGCGATTGCATCTTATCTGGATCAGCTTGATCAAACAGCGGCCAGCATTGTCAATAAAGTCAATGATATTCATAGCAAAGGTTATGATCAGGACGGCAATACCGGCGGACTTTTTTTTCAAACGGCATCTGATGCAAGGCAGATGAGCGTTAGGGAGGACATTGTCAGCGATTCCGGAAAAATCGCCGCATCTTCCACAGTGAACGCCGACGGCAATAATGCTGTTGCTCTGTCCATGATCAGGAACGATCAAATGTACGCGAGTCTTGGCGGCTTTACAACGTCTGTGCCGGGAAATGGTGTCAGTGGTCAAATCAACAACATCGGGCAGGCTTATAAGGATTCAACAGGCGCTATTCAGATCGGGCGTGGGGCGACTGCCGACAGCTGGGCTGTGACTGGAGCGGGTGATGGCGGATACAGCAACATCAAAGTTTTATCGTCAAGCGACAGCATCGTGACGCTCAGTCTCAATGGAAACGACACAGCGGATATTACTTTGAGGCTTTCCGGAAACTGGAATAACGGAGATACTGTATCCTTCAGTTTGAAAAAGTCGGACAGCACCGTCGGCATCGATGGATATTTTAATTCTTTTATCGCTGAAATGGGAAGAAATCTGCAAAGCGCAACGCAATCGCTCACGGCTTCAAAGGCCATTCTGACTCAACAAACGGATCAAAGAGAACAGTTCTCCGGAGTTTCTCTAGACGAAGAAATGATGAACCTGATCAAATATCAAATGGCTTACAGCGCGGCGGGGAAATTGACGACAACCGTTAATGAAATGATGGATATCTTAATGAATTTGGTACAATAAGCAAATGAGGTGAACGCCATGATCGGCCGGGTTACGGATACGCTGAAATACAATATGATTGTCCAAGGGATTGTTGCCAATCAACGTGATGCAGCCAAGCTGACGGAGCAGCTTGCCACTCAGAAAATCATCAACCGTCCATCCGATAATCCAACAGCCACAAGCGATGTGCTTGATTATCGGACGATCAAGACATCGATGGAGCTTTACGAAAATAATATCGGGAGTGCCAATGTCTGGTTGAGTCTGTCCAATACCAATTTAACTGGATTAATTGACATCGTTAATCAGGCGAAAAGCATTGCCGATTCGGAATCCGGTAATCTTGCTGCGTATGAAACCCGTTCGACATCCGCAAGTGTCATGAGCACTCATCTTGCGGAAGTGATTTCATTGCTGAATGCGCAAAACGGGGATAATTACCTTTTCAGCGGTTCGGCAACGACTGTTCAACCATTTTCTGCATCTTATTCATCGGCTTCGGTTGGTGCGGCAGCAGCAGCCCAAACCAATACGTTTGACGGTACGGTTACCTCCAGCGGCGCTTATTCCGGAACGGACAATAAAACTTATGTTCTTAAAATTACGGGAGGAACAGTTTCGGCAGCCAATTATGCCATCTCATCAGATGGTGGAAAAACCTGGACAGCTACGGGAACAGCCAATCTGTCGGTTCCTGCTTCAGTTACTCTGGGAGAGGGCATTTCTCTGAACTTCACAGCCGGTACGCAAATCACCGCCAATGATTCCTTTGAGGTCAAAGTTTATGCCTCCGGCTACTATCGTGGAGACGACAATCCGCTGGAGACGCTGATCAGCAAGAATTTCACTATGGAATATAACATCAGCGGAGCGAAAGCATTTACCGGACAATTTGCTTTTGCCAATTTCTCCGGCGCTGTTGTTCTCAAGGGAAGTGAAGAAAACAGAGCCGGCGGAACAGCAATTACTGCCGGAACACTTTGGAATGCCATTGACGGTGCAAACGTGCAGAATGGCACGCAGATTGAAATTTCCGGATTTGATCATGAAGGCAATACGGTAGGTCCAACACATTTCACCGTTTCTAATGCAGCGACAGGAACGGTAGGTGACTTACTGGCTGCCATTCAAACAGCGTATGGCGCAACTGCATCTGTTTCTCTGGACGCATCCGGAAGGATTACTCTTACGGATAATACTACTGGAGCAAGCAGGATGACGATGAATCTCAATGTCACCAACCCGGCCGGAAGCACACTAAGTTTTGGAAAGGTGGCCTCTACGTTGGATGATGCGATTACGTTGAAAAGAGGGGCTACAACTGCGGATTGGTCGATCACCGGTTTCAGCTCAAAGCTTTCCTCGGCGACTATCGTGGGAGTACCGACAGCCGATTCTATCACAATTCGGATCAATAATGGCGCTACGACTTCGGATATTGCCGTCAGCTTAACCGGAGAGTGGAATCCAAATGACACGATTAACCTTTCACTTGCTTCCGGCGTCAGCAAAATGACTACAACTTTTCAGGGATCAGGTTCGGTTGATTTGCTTTCTACCCTGTATGCGCTCAATGATGCTCTTTGCCTTCCGGAATCCGAACAGGAAGCAGCTGTTCAATTAATTTCCGCTCAGGTGAATAATCTGGCAAACGCAAGAACACAGCTTTATCATTATTCATCTCAAGCTTCCGCCCGACTCAATTCATTGGAAATGGTCGGTAAGAACAACGATTCTTTTAATCTGGAAATCAGTAATAAATTGACAGATACGGAACAAGCGGATATTGCGGAACTGATTATGGCTTATCAGATGAAGCAGATTTCCTTGCAGGCCTCCTATAACATGGCTTCCAAAATCGGAGAAATGACCATATTGAATTACTTGTAGCATTTACAAGTGTATGTTTTGAAAATCAAAAATATTTTAAGTAATATCGAAATGTTAAGCTTTTAAGACCATATTTCTCTAAAGTTTTATCTTCTGTTGCCGATTCAGATAATGGAATTGTGTATAGAGGGTAAAAAATGTCTATTACGCCTTATCAAATTAAAAACGTACTTAATGCTTATACCCGTCAAAGCAAAGTAAGAATTTCACCATCTGCATCAAAAGAAGGCGGACCAGATAAACAATATAGAGATATCGTGTCCTTATCTGTTAAGGATGAGCATAAAGAGGAAGAACTGGAAAAAATCAGCTACAGTCTTCGAGATGTGCTCCTAAAGGATGATAATAATTAGTGTATCAAGATTATTCGGAAGCCTCTTCAGAAAAGAATTTAACAATCATAAAAAAATCGTAATATTGTAACAGTGGAGTCTCTATTGGTTTTAAATCACTAGCGAATGAACATCTCTTACAAAGTCACAAGTTCTCAATTAAACTAAAATATCTTGATAACAGCCTTTATTTTTGGTAAAAATTTTTTTTAGTGTTTTGATATGCAATCTTTAAATATTGAATTGTGGATTCTATGATTGAATGAAAATCAGCGAATAAACAATATGATAGTAGCAAAATGAAAGGGAATGACAATGCTGACAGTGAAAAATTTTTTTTTGTGTCTGCTGATATGGATATTAATGTTTACAGCTTCATTTGCTGGGGCAGAGATCAAAATCTTTGAAAAAGATACCATTTGGAAAGCGGCGCCAAATCAAGTGCAGGAACAGGCGGAAGGACTGGCGAAGATAGAGGCGCAAAGGCAGGCCATTGAAGCTGCCGCCGCATTTCTTTCCTCTCTTGATATTGTAAAAAAATACAAGCTGGAAAAGGACAAGGTCATTCAGTTGGCCTTTGGCATCCTGAAAACAAAAACTTTAAGCGAACCGACACTTTCTAATGAACATGGTATGCTTTGTGTTCGAATAAAAACGTTTATCCAGATTGATACTGCAATTATAGATCGACAAATAGAAACTCTTATGAAGGATGAAGGAGCGCTCAAGAGAGAAGAAGATGCCTTGAAGAAAGTATGTGAAATTCAGGAGCAACTTATCAATGTGAAATCTTCCGAAGGAGAACGTATCGCGGATCTTAATGTTCAGATCATGAACATCGAACGGAAAAAGAATAAACTACTAATTTCTCTTGAGGAGAATGCTCTGAGAAAAAAAGGCGATCTTAGTTTGGCGGATGTGACTCGCTTAGGAAAGGAAAGGGAAATAGATGACCGGGTCGGCAGACTCTTGGGCGAGCAGGAGAGAGAAAAACGGTCTGAAGCAGCAAATATGGCGGCGGAAAAAGATCTTGTCCGCCGGATATTTCTGGAAAATGAACAACGCATAAACGATTTGTCACGGCGGACAAGATTATCCAGGGAATCATGGAGCGCCATCGATGATAGCCTGACTTTGAATCAGGCAGTAGAGGAAGTGAAAAAGTTGAAGGCGGAGATAGCTGCTTTCAGGAATCGCATTGATTTCCAGTTTAGATCGCATATTGCTAATATAAAAAACATTTACACTCCGCAACGTTATTTAATGACAGACAAAATGATCCCTGAACCGGCTCCAAAGGACGACTTTGAAACAATGGCCGAGTATAATCAGCGCATTGCCATATATGAAAACCAAGTTAAACAAGCTGTAGGTATGGAAATATTGGAAAAACTTAGAAAGGAAGAGGCATTGAAGCTTGCGGAGGCAAAAGGGGAATATCTATTTCATCAAATCCGTTTGCTGACGCCTTTTGTTGAACGTCTCGGTGTTTTGCAGTCATGCAAGTTTAATCTTCCCGAGGAAGGTAATATGAATGTTGAACTTGGTTTACCGGATGCGGAGAACAATCGTTTCCCTGTGAACCTGAGTTTCAAAGATAAATCTTGGTCTGTCTGGTGGAATTACACAGATCGGAACAGCGCCAGAGAATTTTATCGGACGCGATCAAACCTGAGGGCTGAAGGTTTTTTTCAAATAGAAGAAGCGGTAATGCCCGCACCAAAACTTACGTTATCCAGAGTCATGCATTCGGCGACAAAAGAATTCAAAGAATTTACTCTGGAAATACCCTCAATATTCAGTGAAATTGAATATCTTGCAAAATTAAAAAAGGAGAGTGAAAAAAAACAAGAGATTGTCAAAGAGTCCCGTAAAAAAGAGGAGCGCTTGCTGGCCAGGAAGGAAATTGCCAGGGATGGACGTTTCATTGTATATGATGACGGGACTGTTCTGGATTCGAAAACCAATCTGATGTGGGCAGTGAAAGATAATGGTGATGATATCAATTGGCACAAGGCGAAAAGCTATTGTGAAAATTATCCGGCTAGCGGATATACGGACTGGCGAATGCCCACGCAGGATGAACTGACGGGGCTGTACGACGGCGGCAAAAGTTATAAAGTGCTTCAGCGACATTACAATGTTCATTTAACGGAGATGATTTTGTTAACCGCCAGTTGCCTATGGGCTTCCGATACACGCAATTCCGAGTCTGCCTATTTCGATTTCATGCATGGTAAACTGTTTTGGACTGGCCAGTCTTACAGTAAAGGCTACCGAGTGCTTCCGGTGCGTGCCGGTAAATAGATTAAAGACGATCTTTTTCTTGCATTAAAGGAAATTATCATTTACAGGGAGCGCGAAATAAAAGGTGTAATTTACCTGGTTTTATTGCTGTGCACTGAGAATAAACCGCGTTGACATTTTGATTAATGAATATATAATCCCGAGACAACCGATGCGAGAGTGGCGGAATTGGCAGACGCACTGGATTTAGGATCCAGCCCGCCCAAGCGGTTAGGGGTTCAAGTCCCCTCTCTCGCACCAGAATGAAAATGAATGTGAAGACTAATTAAATTTAAGGAGAAGAAAGAGTGAGCGAACTTGCCGTAAAATTAGAAGATATCAGTCAGGTTAAGAAAAAAATTTCGTTTGAAATACCCTGGGCTGTTGTAAAAGACGCATTGGATAATGTTTATCGTGATCTTGGCAAAAAAGCAAAAATAAAAGGTTTTCGTCCTGGCAAAGTTCCCAGAAAGGTGCTGGAAAATTATTTCAAAACCGATGCCGAAGGAGAAACGATTACCAACATTATCAATAAATATTATTGGCAGGAACTTGATAACAGGGGAATCGTAACACTTTCCCGTCCGGAAATCGAGCAGGATGGCTTGAAAGAGAATACGGATTTTTCATTCAGTGCGTCATTTGAAACGGAACCTGCTTTTGAACCACAGGGTTATTCGGGAATGATGTTAAAAAAAATTAATATTTCCGTATCGGAAACAGACATGGAGAAACGTCTTTTAGAAATCCGCAAGATGTTTGCAACGATGCAGGATGTCGTAGAAGATAGACAAGCAGTGATGGGTGATTTTGTAACGATTGATTTTTCAGGAACCTTGGATGGCGAAGCGCTTCCCGAACTTAAGTCAGAAAATTTTGTGCTGGAGTTGGGCTCAAAAAGGTTTATCCCCGGTTTTGAAGAGCGGATTGTGGACATGAAAACCGGTGAAACAAAAGAATTTAATATTACATTTCCCGAAGATTACTCTGAGAAAAAGATGGCTGGAAAAGAGGCTGTCTTTACTGTGACCGTCAAAGGCCTGAAAGAGCAGCAACTGCCGGAAATTGACGAAGAATTTATCAAGAACTTCGAAAAATATAATAGTCTCGAAGACTTAAAAAATGACGTTCACAGTATCCTCGAAGAACAATTCAAGCGTCAGAGCAAGGAGGATTTTCAAAATAATATCGTTGAGGCCATTTTACAAGCCAACGAGTTTGAAGCGCCTCCGTCACTTGTAGAACGCCAAATTTTCTATATGATGTCCGATACGCAAAAAAGGATGAGAGCGGCGGGTATGGATGAAAAAAGTTCAATGGAATTAAGTTTTCGCATGCATGATCAGTTCAAGCAGGATGCGGAAAAAACAGTCAAGTCCTTCCTGCTGATTAAGAAAATAGCCCAAAAAGAAGGGATTATAGTGGAAGAAAGTGATGTCGACAATCATATCCATGAACTGGCAGAAATGCATCATACCGATTATGAGGTGGTCAAAAGGGCTTATGACAATGATGAGCGCATGGAGTCCCTGAAGTCGGAAATCATCCAAAAAAAGGTATTTGACTTTATTGAGCGTCAGGCCAATATTACTATCGTAGAAAAGACCGATGTGAAACAGGAGGAAGTTCCGTGAATTTAGTGCCGATGGTTGTGGAACAAGACGGAAGAGGCGAAAGAGCGTTTGATATATATTCCCGTCTATTGAAAGATCGCATCATATTTTTAGGTACAGCCATTGACGATAATGTAGCCAATGTTGTTGTTGCGCAAATGCTTTACTTGGAAGCTGAAGATCCGGACAAAGAAATATTCTTTTATTTGAATTCCCCCGGTGGACATGTCAGTTCGGGTATGGCGATTTATGATACGATGCAGTATATTAAGCCGCATATATCCACGGTTTGTATGGGTCAAGCTGCTAGTATGGCGGCGATTCTTCTTGCGGCCGGCGAGAAAGGAAAAAGATTTGCCCTGCCTCATTCTCGAATTTTAATCCATCAACCTTTGGGTGGTTTTCAGGGACAGGCGACCGATATTGATATTCAAGCCAGAGAAATCCTTAGATTAAAAGATGAATTAAACAAAATACTATCTGATTTAACGGGACAGCAACTTGAAAAAATCATGAATGATACGGAGCGCGATTATTTTATGACCAGTCAGCAAGCGAAAGAATATGGCTTGATTGATGAAATCGTTGTCAGAAAACCTGCGTTATCCGGTGTTAGGTAAAGGAGAAGGTAAGTGATAAAAAGAAGTAAGGATAATCGAGGTCAAGGCATGCTTTTTTGTTCCTTTTGTGGAAAAATGCAAAGCGAAGTTCGAAAGCTGGTAGCTGGTCCGACAGCTTACATTTGTGATGAATGCATTGAATTGTGCCGATGCATTGTTGAAGAAGAAGAAAAAACGGTTGAGAAAGGCCCAAAAAATGTTTTGCCTGAACCAAAAGAAATTAAGAAATTCCTCGATTCTTATGTGATCGGGCAGGAAAAAACAAAGAAAATACT
>CAZBGE010000103.1:0-11302 GCA_964491435.1 uncultured Smithella sp. | reverse complement strand
CCGAGGAAAAAATTCTTATTAACCTGAAAATGATGTGGCTATTGCAAACGTAGTGCGTGTCTTCAGGCACGCTCGCACCTGATTACCTAAAGGTGACCCGAAGTGCGCACTACATTTTCATTCTCCTTTGTGACGGGCGCCGTCATAAGCGTATTATTCATAAATAGTGTCCGGCGCCGATGCTGCATTATTTTTGTAACACTTGAAGATTGTAGAATAAAATTGCATTGCTAAATACCAAAAACAGAGGAGAAATGCAAAGAAATCTTAATTTGTTCTGCACCCCCTCTGTGCCAATATAAGTGAGACACTTCCCCACCAATAGTTTAGTGTAGGGCGGGGAGGAGAAAAGTAGATGAAAAAGAAGGAAGTAACAGTCTTGAAACTTACACCAAATATTGATGAAATGGAAGGAGCCCTTAGGGCGACTGGAATTTCATCAACTGCCGTTTCGTGCGGGAGCAGTTTAAAAATGGTTATTCCGAATCCCGATGTTCCCGAGAAGGCAAGCCGGAGGTTGTGACTCTACTGGATTCCCGCCTTCGTAGTAATGACAAAAGTAGAATTAAATTGACTTTTTACGAGACCATCAAATATTATCTTTTGTTTCCGGATCGGGGAAACGGCGCAACTGTCCCTCCGGACTTAAAAATTCAGCGTCATGAGCAGGGGGCGTTGTTCATCCAAAGTGATGAACGACGAATCATCGCGTTCATCTGACCTCTCCTTCAAGGTTTCTTCTATCAGGCGCAGGCATTTTTGGATATGTTGCACGAATTCGGCGGCGGGAATCATTTCCCCGTAGGTTCGGGTAAATGAATAAATGCAGACATCATTTTCATTGATACTTTCCGCGATTTCCATGGCTTTCAGCAATGCCTGCCTGGCGCTTTTTGCGGCAGCCGCCGTTTTGACCGGCAGAAAATCCCACAGGGCGACGGCGTGGCAGAAATAAATCGTCGGCCGGTAGCTTTTCAGAGCTATCGCGTGATCATGAATGCCGAGCATAGCCGTCATCATCTTTTCGGCTTTTTTATTCTGCGCTTCTTCCGCCAGACCGCTGCGGCGGTAGCCAAGTTGCCAGTGCGTGCTGATGGAAACCTCCTGGCAAACCTGCGGCGCAACAAGCAGCGGTTTTTCTTTATTCACAAAGAGGGCTTCATCGTTCTTCAACAGCGCCTGAAGCAGGCGGCAACTGTTGAGCAGGTAAGCCGAACGGATAGCGGACGGTGAAACAGTCACCGCGTTCTCGAGAAGATCGGCCGCCTCCTCAAGGGACGCATACACGTTTTTTTTTATATCGTCGAGGGCCGCGGTCTTTCCGGAGCCGCCGCAACGGGTATGGCGAACCGCGCACATGGCATGAGCCAGATACACCACGGCATATTCGCAATAAAAGTCTTCCGATTCGCAGGCGCAGTTGGCCCGAATGAACCGGGCCTCCTTCAATGCCTGGCGAAACAGGCCGGATGCCGCCTCCAGCGTCGGGGAGTCCAGCGCGATGTTTCTAAGAAGGGTCATCCGCAATGTTCTGGCAATCAGGTCCGCCGGATTAATGGACAGAACGATCCTGAGAACTTCCAGCGCTTCATGAAAACACCGGCGGTAATACAGGGTCCGTGCGATATCCACGCCCAGCAGCGAATTATGCGGAAATTTAAAATAGGTGGATACGGCGTTGGATTCGTCATCCGCAGGCGGATCGTCCGGCAGCGGACGGAGCAGGCGGTTGAGTTTTTCAAGAGATGAAGAATCGAACTGCAAAATCGGATCGGCAAGAAGTTCGGAAACAAAATCAAAATAAAGGGTGCTCCAGAATGCCTCGACCCACCAGATCGTCAGGGCTTCTCCGTTAAACAGGGAAATCTCGGTCGGCGTGGAACAGAGCACCACGCGAATATCGTTGATCAGCACTCCCTGACGCGCCGTGTCGGAAAGGCGGATCACCGGATCATCGGGCAGCTTGGCGTTGAGCAGCGGCAGCAGATAATTATCCAGGCCCGCATATTCTCCAATGACGACGGCAACTGACAAAAAGCGGTTCTTGGTGGAATAGGGAGACAAAGCCCAGCGGATCGCCATCTGGTGCGCCAGCGACAGCGAACTGCGCAGGCATTGCCGGTAGGCAATCAAACCTCCTCCATTCTCCTCGCGGGGAAAATCCACGTAAAAGGTGGTGATGTCGTGTCCCCGCACCTTTCCCCATTGTCCGTATGAAAAGTGACTGATGGACTGGTCAATATAATTTTTCAGTGTTTTGCGAAGCCATCCCAGAATTTCATGATCGATCACGTCGCCGCGGCTGTAAAGGGCAAAACCGATGCGCGCGCCTTCCCGGTAGTTTTCCGTCGGCCGGCTTTTACTGCAGCTTTTCAGCAGCGCTTCATAGTGCCATTGGACGGCCGCTTCCGGACGTTCGTATCCCAGCCAGAAGGCCAAGCTTCGTAAAACATTCCGTTTGTACAGGGTATCGGCCGGCTCTCTTTTCAACCGGGTCAGCATGGTATTGGTGACTTTGGGCAACGGAATCCCCTGGTTTACCAGAAGCGTATTAATTCGTCCGGTCAGCGCCCGCAAAGATATCGTAACCTTTAATATCTCTTCTTTCTTATCCAGCAGTTCTTCAAAATCAAGTTGCGCGGGCGGACTGGACGCTGGCCGTAACTGCGTTTGCTGAAAAATAAAATCTTCCAGAGATTTCTTGCCGGCGGACGCGATCAGTCCGCAACGAACGGCAAAATCCGCCAGAGCGGCGCAAATGTTTTCATTTTCATCGTTTTGAAAAAAGGATGTCCATGACGCCTGATTTGGAAACATTGCGTTAATTGCGGACAGTGCCCTCTTTTTGGTATTCATGCCTCCAGCCTCCTGTTACTCGTTGAATTGTCTAAATAATATATAGCTGTCAAACTTTTTTATCACGTGAGCTATGTCAAATAAAACATTTGTATGTTTTACAGTAAAACAGCATTTTTATTAAAACACTCCTTTAAATTGACTTATGTTTTACGCTTCTCTATATGATCGAATCAAAAGAAGCAAGTCAATAAAATTCAAATAATTTCTTTACAGAAAAAAGGAGGCGCAGCATGGAAAATTACAAATTATTTATCAGCGGACAATTTGTGGACGCAACCGGCGGAAAGACTTTTGAAACCATTGATCCCGGCACCGGAGCACCGATTGCCACGGTGGCCAGGGCGGGAGCGGCGGATGCCGAAGCGGCGATTGCCGCCGCGCGCCGGGCGTTTGACAGCGGTATCTGGAGCGGTTTGACACCCGCCGTGCGCATGGCAAAAGTTCAGGACTTTGCCGATCAGGTTGCCAGACAGGGCCTGCGGCTGGCCGTCACGGAAAGCATGGATTCCGGACAGATTATCGGCCTGTGCAAATACTGGCCGCTTCTTTCCATCACCTTTTTGCGCAACCTGAGCCTCGCCGCAACACGTCAATTTCCCTGGCAGGAAGAGATTCCGGTCTCCGGCAATGCTTTTGCTCCGGGACGCGACTACATCCGGCGCGAACCCATCGGGGTATGCGTGGGCATCGTTCCGTGGAACTTTCCCCTGTATATCGCCATCTGGAAGCTGGCCCCCGCCCTCATCATGGGCAATACGGTTGTCCTGAAACCAGCCACCATGACCCCTCTTTCCGCCGTCATCCTTGCCGAAGCCGCCAAAGCGGCGGGCATCCCGGACGGAGTTGTGAACGTCATTACCGGACCCGGCGGCGAACTGGGCCGGGTGCTCTGCACGCACAAAGACGTGGACAAGGTCTCGCTGACTGGCTCCACGGAAGTCGGCCGGGATATCATGAAGATGGCTGCCGACACGGTCAAAAAAGTCACGCTGGAACTGGGCGGCAAATCGGCCAATATCATTCTGGACGACGCGGATATGGAAATGGCCGTAAACGGCGCCTGCTTCGGAACTTTCTTCCATCAGGGGCAGGTCTGTTCATCCGGCACACGCCTTCTGGTGCCCGCAAAAATCTATGATGAATTTGTCGAAAAAATGAAGATCCGCGCCGAGCAGATGCGCATCGGATACCAGCTGGACCCGTCATCGCACATGGGTCCGCTGGCTAACGCGGAACAATTGGCGACCGTGGAACGCTACGTGCAAATCGGCAGGGAAGAAGGCGCCCAGCTTATCACGGGCGGTGAACGCGCAAATGTCGCGGGACGAGACGGCGGCTTCTATTACAAGCCGACTATCTTCGCCAACGTTAAAAACAACATGCGCATCGCCCAGGAAGAAATCTTCGGACCGGTTGTGTCTGTCATCAAATATGAAAGCGACGAAGAAGCCGTGGCCATTGCCAACGATTCCCTTTTCGGTCTCGCGGGCGGCATCTTCTCCAGCAATACGGCGCGGGCCGAACGGATCGCGCGCAGCGTGCGCACGGGCACCATGTGGATCAACAATTACCATTCTTTCGCCGATTTCTGCCCGTTTGGCGGCTACAAGCAGTCCGGCATCGGCCGGGATTTCGGTCTGGAGTGCCTTGCCGGCTTCACCCAGGTCAAGCGCGTCCACATCAACGCCATGGCCGATCCGAAAAGCAACATCACCTGGCAGCTTCTGTCCGACTACAAAAAAGTTGATGGATTTGCCTACGTATGCCCGACGGCGGTTACGGCCGGCCACGGAGCTCTGTCTTCCATCAATAAAATCGTGGCTGATTCCGGAAGCCGCAGGGCTTTGATTCTTACCGATGCAGGCGTAAACAAAATGGGGCTTGCCGAACTGGCGAAAAACGCGCTGGGGGATTTCTGTGTGGGCATTTACGACAAGATTCCTTCCGACCCGGACCTGGAATGTGTTGACGCGGCGACGGACTATGCGCGAACAGTCCAGGCGGACTGTCTGGTGAGCGTCGGCGGCGGTAGTGTTATTGATGCGGCCAAGGGCGTGTCGGTCACACTCAAACAGGGAGGCAAAGCCAACGATCATCTGAACCTGATGATTCTGACCGGACCCCAGACTTTCCATGTGGCGATTCCCACCACGTCCGGAACGGGATCGGAAGTCACCAGCATCGCGGTGCTGACCAGCAAAAGCGCCGGTCGCAAGCTGTTTATGATTGACAAGAACATTATCCCCAACGCGGCGATTCTGGACCCGCGCTTCACCATGTCTCTGCCCAAACGCATGACGGCGGCCACCGCCATGGATGCCATGACGCACGCGATTGAAGCCATGACCTCCACAATGGCCAACCGGATCTGCGACGCCCAAGCGCTTCAGGCCATCCGCCTGATCCACGAAAATCTGCCAATTGCCATCACCGACGGTCAAAATGAAAAAGCCAGGCTGAATCTGCAGATCGCGTCAACACTGGCCGGATGGGCGTTTACCGTCGCGCAGGTGGGGCTGGCCCACGCCATGGCGCACACGCTGGGCACGCTCTTTCACCTGCCGCACGGCGAAGCCTGCGGCATCGTGCTGCCCAAAGTCATGCGCTACAATGTTGATCACGCCGCGGCGGCGCTGGCGGCGGCGGCTGATGCGCTGCGCGTCAACACGGCAGGCATGACCGAGCGGGATGCGGCGCTGGCGGCAGCGGATGCCATCGAAGCCCTGATGAAACAGGTGGGCCATCCCCTCCGTTTGCGCGATGTGGGAATCCGGGAGGATGCTCTGGCCGAAGCGGCGTTTCACGCGATCAGCGACACGGCATCGCTGTTCAATGCAAAGCCGGTCAATGATCCGGGCGAAGTCGCCGAACTGTTCAAACAGGTATATTAACAGATTACAGAAATGGGGATGCGTGCATCAGGTGTTCCTCATTCACGGTTCAAGGTTCATGGTTCACGCGTTTAAACATTTCGTCAGTTCCTTCATGCACCCGTCACGGCGCACCGGCGTAAACCGCCGGTGCTCGTTTTCCGATATCCGGTTGATTCTTCCATTGTATAAAAAATAGCTTTTGTGATAGTCACGGTAATCACTATGGGGGGCGCGCGATGCTGACCAATTTTAAGGTGAAGGAAAATGACGTGGCTTGCTGGGTCAATCCGGAAAATTTCGGCGGACACAGGCAGAGTCTGGTTTTTATCCACGGCTCCGGCGGCAACTCCGGCGCCTGGATTTTTCAGTATACGAGCCTGCACAGAGATTTCAATATCGCCGCGATTGATCTTCCCGGTCACGGAAAATCCGGCGGGCGCGGCGAGCAGAATATATCCGAATATGTTTTGCTTTTAAAGGAAATCCTCGATGTTTTAAAACTGGATCACCCGATCCTGACCGGCCATTCGCTGGGCGCCGCCATCGCCCTGGGTTTTGCCGTAAAATATCCGCTGGATTTGAGCGGTGTCGTAGCCGTGGGCGGCGGATTAACCATGCCGGTGACCCCCGACATTCTGGACGGCTTCCGCCAGGCGCCGGATTTTGTCCTTGACCTGATGTGCAAATTTTCCCTGGCCAAAGCAAACCGCCCCGCGCTCTTTGACGCGCTGCGGAAAAGCCTCGGGGAAGCAAGCGTCGATGTGGTGGCGGGCGATATGCTGGCCTGCAGTAAATTCGATCTGACCGCGGAACTTCAGGAAATCAAAGCGCCGGCGCTGGCGATATGCGGCTCGGAAGATAAAATGATGCCGCCCGCTTTTTCACAGCAAATGGCCTCCGTCATTCCCGGCGCAAAAATCGTCCTGATCGAGGGTGCGGGACACATGGTCATGATGGAAAAACCAGAAGAGTTTAATGAGGCATTACGGAATTTTGCAGCGGATCTGCGTTAGGAGATTTAATGATAAACTTGTGAATAGTTAAGCAGCAGTCATGTCCTTCGTGACGCCACATGGACAGGACAATAAACGGTCTGCTGATTTCATTCACGGGTCTAAAGACTCGGATGACATTTTTATGTAGTGCGTACCTTCAGGTGCGCTGACCGCTTTGCTTTGATTCTATTTTCGTAATAATAACGGCCTTGCCTTCCTCAGCAAAACGGGCTAACGATTGAATTCCCGCCTGCGCGGGATGACATGAAGAAGACGGAGGTTTTATGTTCAGCATCGGCGCCAGCAATTTGATCATCGCCTTGGCCAAAATCATTGATATCATCCTGACGGTTTATATGTGGATCATCGTCGCCCGCGCGCTCATCTCCTGGGTCAATCCCGATCCCTACAATAAAATTGTCATCTTTCTGTATCGCGTAACCGAACCGGTTCTCATCCCGATACGCAGAATCATTCCCCGGAACAACCTGCCCATTGATTTTGCGCCGCTGGTTGTTTTGCTGGTCATCATGTTTTTGCAGTATTTTCTCGTGCAGACCATGATTCAAATAGCGCGCACTTTATAGAAAGGCCGGCGCATTGACTCAAACGCTTCTCATTCGTGAAACAAAGAACGGCATATCCTTTGACATTCACGTGAACCCGCACGCAGCGAGGGCCGGAATTACGGGTCTCTCGGAGGGAATGCTGAAGGTGAAAGTTACCGCGCCGCCGGTGGAAGGCGCAGCCAATGAGGCCTGCATCGCTTTATTGTCCAAAAAGCTGGATATCCGGAAAAGTCAAATGAGCATCTCCGCGGGCGCCAGGGGGAGGAAGAAAACGATTTTGGTCAGTGATATCGAAAAACCGGAGCTGGAAGAGAAAATCCGTAAGCTGGATGTCCGGCATTCATCATAAACCATCAGCTGCAAAGCCAGTTGAAGCAAGCGGAAACGAAACTAAAGAATGGGCGCGGCAGAAAAATCGGAAAATGTCAAAGTCGCCAAAGCGGCGGGAATCGTAGGCGCCGCGACCATGGTCAGCCGCATTTTCGGAGTGATCCGGGATATAGTGATCGCCGCTTTTTTCGGCGCCGGCTGGATGACGGATGCTTTCTGGGTGGCTTTCCGCATTCCCAACATGTTCCGGCGTCTGCTGGGCGAAGGATCACTGACGGTTTCCTTTGTTCCGGTATTTACCGAATATCTTCAAAAGAAAACAAAAGAAGAAGCGCTGGAACTTGCCGATAACGCGTTCACCATTCTTTCCATCATTCTGGCCGCTGTGTCCGTGCTGGGTATTTTACTGTCGCCTTTGATTGTCGGGCTGATTGCGCCCGGCTTTCTTGCCAGACCAGATCAGTTCGCCCTGGCCGTCTTTTTAAACCGTCTGATGTTTCCTTACATCTTTTTCATCGCCCTTGTGGCGCTCTGTATGGGTATTCTGAATTCTTTCCGGCATTTCATCACGCCGGCCCTGTCGCCGGTCCTGCTGAACATCGCCATGATCTCGGCTGCTTTCGCTTGTCGCGACATGTTTGCACAGCCGATCATTGCGCTGGCCATCGGCGTCCTGATTGGCGGCGCGTTGCAGCTGGCTATGCAGTTGCCGGCCCTGCGTAAATTTGGCGTCAGATTCAAATTCCGTTTTAATCCGCGTCATCCCGGCATTCAACAAATCGGTCTGCTGATGCTTCCCGCCATTTTGGGCGCGGGAGTGGGCACGATCAATGTCTTTGTGGGCACCATTCTGGCTTCCCTGCTGCCGGGCGGTTCCGTCACCTATCTTTTTTACGCCGACCGGATTATCGAATTCCCGCTGGGCATTTTCGCCATCGCCATCGGAACAGCCGCGCTGCCCAGTTTTTCCAAACATGTCGCCGCGGGGAAGATGGATGAGCT
Source organism: uncultured Smithella sp. (assembly GCA_964491435.1). Taxonomy (GTDB): domain Bacteria; phylum Desulfobacterota; class Syntrophia; order Syntrophales; family Smithellaceae; genus UBA8904. Next base: position 2,674 of record CAZBGE010000103.1, on the reverse strand, counting down.
TAAATCCAGCATTTCTTTTGCTTTGCGGCTGATGCTTTTTTTGACCATTCCCTCCATGGCGGCCCTGATGACGCTCCATGTGCCGGTCATTTCCGTTTTGTTTCAACGCGGCGCTTTTGACGCCCAGGCCTCCATTTATACGGGGCAGGCCCTGTTTTGCTATGCGCTGGGCCTCTGGGCTTTTGCCATGCTCCGCGTTTTTGTCTCTTCTTTTTATTCACTTCAGGATTCCAAATGGCCGCTCAAGGCGGCGATCATCACGCTGGTCGTCAATGTTCTTTGCAGCCTGGTCCTGATGTATCCTTTAAAGCACAGCGGCATCGCTCTGGCCGGTTCCCTCTCCGCCGCCGTCAACGTCCTGATGCTGGCTTTTGTTTTGAGAACAAAAATCGGCGCATATCTCAACCGCGCCTTTTACGTTTCCGTTTTAAAAATCGCGGCATCCTCTATGGTTATGGTCGGCGCCATCGGGCTGGTTCATTATTGCATGCCGTGGGACACAAACGCCGGCTTTCCATCAAGACTGATTTTCCTGATCAGCGCGGTTGTGGCTGGCGCCGGCGTCTTCTTTATCTCGGCCTATCTGTTGAAAAGTCCGGAAATGCGCGCTTTCATCGAGATGTTCAAAAAAAGGTTAGCCAGGTAACAGTATAGTCCTTCCGGCCGCGCATTTAACACCAGAGACACCAGCGTTCCTCTGCGCCAGGGGCATCCTGAAGACCTTGTGCCGGAAAACATTGCCATCTACTTGAGCTCCAACGGCGGCGCAACCCGGAACACCCCCTTGCCGCTGTGAAAGCATCCGTCCGTCATAAGGATGCGGCTGTGTGGATTCCCAGGCGCATCGGCTGAGGCCGGCGAGAAGCTTTCGATCATCCGGAAAGTAACAGCAAAGAATTTCGGCTTTATACGGGGTTTCATCATGATTAGTGTGTGGATGAACGGGATAATTGCTGTGCATGCTTTTGTGGCGTATATTGCAAGCATATCAATTGGGTGGGTAATATGACGACATTGCAGGTAAGAGATTTACCGGAAGATGTTTATGTGCTGCTTAATTATCTGGCTGAAAAAGAATACAGAAGCATGGCGCAGGATACCGTCGTCATTTTGAAAGAAGGTATTGTCTCCAGGCTTGGAAAGATATAAAGCAGGAAAAATATGTTGGAGACGGCGAATGTGCTCGATGTCGATGGCAGCAAACTTCCTGACCCGGTGGCTTACATTAGGAAGGATCGTGACAGATGATCATTACTCTGGATGTCAGCGCCTCCGTTGAGATAACTTTTAACAAAGAAGACAGTCATCGGTTCAGAGAAATATTGATGCAGTCAGAACTTGTCCTGGCTCCGGATACCTTCCCGCCGGAAATTTCTTACGAAAGACAAAAATTTGTCGAGAAAAAATCTTCTATATCAAGATCTGACGCCGTTTTTTTGCTAAGCGGCTGCGATCAGAAACGATTTCGAATTAAAAAAATGTGTTCCAGACGCCCAATATGTTATGTGCCCGTGTTCCCGTCAAATTCATATGGGCACAGATGAGGAAATTGATTTATTATGTAAAATGTGGGATAAAATCGACCGGAAAAATTCATAAACGATGTTGAAAAAACATCCGGAAAGGAAGAAGCCGCCAGGAACAACAAGGCGATCATGGCTTGAGTCATACGTATCTATGAACTATTTAGCGTGTTTAAACATACTGGCTGATAATTGTAAAAGAGTTTTCACGGAAATGACGCGTACGGAAGTTGTTTCTATGAAAATCAAAAAGGAAGAGCGGCCGAAAGAAATTTACGCCATTGCCTCTGTTACGCCTTATGAAGATATGGACAAGAAGGTGAACGGGAATTTCATTCTGGGCTTCAATGAAAAGGCTATGGCTATTTTGGTCACTCAGTCCATAGCGCATACAATGGGCATGCCCGACGTTAACGACCTGGGAGATGAGGCTTTGGATATTCTGAATGAATTCATGAATACGATAGTCGGTAATGCCATATCGGAGTGGGATCAATTTGGTTTCCGGGTCAAGTTTAAGCCTCCCACGTCCGTTGAATATTACGATGTGCCGGCGCAACTTTCCAATGAAATTGAAAAATATGTCATTATTCTGCAGTTGGATATTAATTACATTGCTTTCCGCGTCACTTTCTCGGAGGTGTCCGTCAACAAGTTGAAAGACAAACGTATTATGGTGGTGGATGATTCCAGAATGGTCAGGGGCATTCTGGAAAAAGCCCTGAAGCAACGCGACGTGTTGGTAGAGTTGGCTGAAAATGGCATGGAAGCCGTTGAAAAATTCAGGACTTTTAAACCGGACCTGACCGTTATGGATATTAATATGCCCGTCATGGATGGTCTGGATGCTATTATTCAAATCAGAAATGTTGAACCTGCCGCTAAATTCATTATTCTGTCATCAAGTTCCAGGAAGGATGAAGTGGTTACGGCCCAGACGCTGGATGTATGTTCCTACGTGATCAAGCCTTTCAAGGCGGAAGAACTCTTTGAAGCCATAACAAAAGCGATCAAATAATGAGAAAATAGGGGGACAGAGAAAACAGGGCCAGGTTTGTCACGCGCAGAGTTCTCAGTAGCTGATCAGCTTTGGAGGCCCCTGTTGGTTCCAATCTTTTTGACTGGAATGAAACGCACTTCCTGTTTATCAT
>CAZBGE010000102.1:0-11367 GCA_964491435.1 uncultured Smithella sp. | reverse complement strand
CCGGCGGCGTGATCACACCCATTTCCGCGACAATCACGATAATGACGCCAAACCAGACCGGATCAAAACCCAGGGTGAGAATGACCGGATAAAAAATGGGAATGGTCAGCATGATCATGGCCAGGGAATCCATCAGGCATCCGAGAAATAAATAAATCAGAATGATAAAGCCCATAATAATCATCCTGTGCAGTTGCAGTTCGGAGACAAAAGCGCCGATGTCGGCCGGTATGCGCGTGACGGCCAGGAAATGCCCGAAAACCGTCGCGCCGGCGACGACCACGAAAATCATGCAGGAAATGCGTGTGGTATCGTAAAGAGCGTTTTTAAATCCTTTCCAGGTTAAATGACGGCCGATCAGGGCGATGATGATCGTGCCGAAAGCTCCCACTCCCGCCGCTTCCGTCGGCGTGAAAAATCCGGCGAACAATCCGCCCATGACCAGCACAAACAAAATAAGTGTTTCGATAAGTCCCGATAATGACTTCAGCTTATCGTTAAGTGTGCTTTTGGGGCCGCGCGGTCCGACTTCGGGATGAAAATAGGTCCAAAGTAAGATGGAGATAACGAAGAAGCAGGATAGCAGGATTCCCGGGATGACGCCGGCCATGAAAAGTTCGCCAATGGATTGCTCGGTCATAATGCCGTAAATAATGAAAATCGTGCTGGGTGGAATGAGAATGCCCAAGCTTCCGCCGGCTGCCACAACGCCGGTGGCCAGCGCCGGATCATATTTATATTTTTTCATTTCCGGAAGCGCCACGGAAGCCATAGTGGCGGCGGTGGCGCTGGTGGAGCCGCAGACGGCGGAAAATCCCGCGCAGGCGCCGATGGTGGCAATGGCCAGTCCTCCCGGTAAATGGCCGAAAAACTTATGAGCGGCGTTAAACAGGCGGCCGCTGATGCCCGAGTGAAATGCTACCTGTCCCATCAGAACAAATAAAGGGATCACGGTCAAATTATAAGAGCTGAATGTGGAGTAAAAATCGCGAATGGTCAGACTGGCGGCGGCATCCCAGGAGACAATGTATCCAAATCCAAGGTAACCGACAATGGCCATCACGAAGCCCACCGGCATCCTGAGAAACATGAAGACGATCAAAACGGCAAAGCCGAGCAAGCCTGTCATTGTAGGAGTCATGCGTCAAAAGTCCTTTGCAGGGATTTGACAAAATCGGCGATGAGCAGAAGGAACAGAAGACCAAAGCCTACGGACATGCCGAAGATGAAAGGATAAATAGGCATTTGGAGCGTTGAGGAAACTTCGCCGCTTTCTTTGATATCCAGCGCGTAACGAATCGCCTTATAGGCCAGCATTCCAAAAAGCAATGCGCCAATCAGGTTGCAAAATGACTCGATGGCAAGCTGTGTGCGTTGCGGCAGTTTCTCCACCAGCAGTTCAACGGCAATATGCCCTTTTTCCATGGATGTAAAAGCCAGAGCGAAGGAAACAACGATGGTTCCCAGAAATCCAACCAGTTCATAGGCGCCGGATATGGGTTTGCCGAACAGACGCAAAACAACGTCCGTTGTGGATAGCAGCATCATGACGACGACAGCGGCGCAGGCAAGGAGGTTGGAAGCCTTGCCTGCGCGCGTTAAATATTTTACCGGACTAAACATGGACGATCCTGTTATTTTTTCTTTGTCCTGGAGTGCTTCTTGATCAAACTGGCGACTTCCTGCACGGCTTGTCTGCCGGGCAATCCTTTGCTTTCCATTGCCTTGATGTAACCGGCGGCCACCGGTTTTACGGCCGCTTCCCATTTGTCTTCTTCCGCTGCGGACAGATTGATCATTTTATTGCTCAATCCCGCAGAGAACTTATATCCTTCCGCATCCGCGTCATCCCAGGCTTTACCGGCCACGGCAATCCATTCCTGGCTGACCTCATCGAATACTTTTTGCACATCCTTGGGCAGAGAGTTCCATTTATTCTTGTTCATGGTGACGAACATGGCGGTGGTGTAGCCGATATTGGTGCAGTTGATCGTGTACTTAACAACCTGACCCTGTTTCCAGCCCTTCAGGGTTTCCATCGGGGCGAGCGTGCCCTGCACAACGCCTTTTTGCAGCGCTTCATAGGTTCCGCCCTGCGGCATGGCAACCGAAACACCCCCCAGAGCTTCGACGATTTTTGCGCTGAGGCCTGTTGAGCGGATTTTCATGCCTTTCATGTCCGCCATGGAATTGACGGGTTTCTGCGTATGCAAAAGGCCCGGGCCGTGAGCGTGCAGATAGAGGACCTTGACCCCGTCAAGTTCTTTGGGTTTCATTTTTTTTACAAAGTCGTTGGCGACCAAAGTGGCGACCGTGCCGTTGGGGTAACCCATTGGCAGATCCAGAGCCTCCAGAAGCGGTAGGCGGCCGCGGGTGTAGGCAAAACAGGACATGCCGATATCGGAAATTCCCTTTTCCACGCCGTCAAAGGTTTGATCAGCCGGTGTTAATGAGCCGCCGGCAAAAACGTTGATTTTTACTTTGCCGCGGGTGCGTTTTTCAATTTCCTTGGCCCAGCTTTCTCCGGCCTTGGCCTGAGCGTGCGTGGCCGGGAAAAAAATGCTGTATGTCAGTGTCGTCTGCGCCGACACGCTGGAACTATACGAAATAATAAGAAATAACGTTGCAACGATGGATGCCGCTGTAACTGAAAGAAAACCCTTTTTCATCTGAACTGCTTCCTCCTGAAATTTTTTCTATTTTAATAAATACAATCTGCTGTATTTTGTTACTGATGACGATTGTATAACTTGCGATGTTTATGTCGGACAAGCCTGCTTACCCGTGAGAGCTTAGGCAAGCAGGCATCGATACATATAGATATTGTAAGGTGAGAATTTTACTATGGAAAACTTATACATGCCAACTTCCGCAAAAGTAATCTGGAAGGGCTTAATATTTGATTTAACCGGCTGTGTCAAGATGTATTTATGACTGACTGTGGGGGGAGATTTTATCTTATCCGTTCTTCATCTTGTTCAATTCTTCACGATAACGCTCTGCTTCGGCCCTGACCGATTCGATTTCCTCCTTGGCCTTTTCGAGTTCCTCATCCTGACGTTGTCTTTCTTCCCGGATTTTATCCTGAATTTCATCGAAGCCGACGTAAATGGCTAGAATACCGCCCAGGAGCATAAAAATCGGCAGTGCCCCCTGGATGAGATCTATAAAATCACCCCACCAGTATATTAAACTGATCAGCCCGAGAACAGCAGCAATAGCACCTCCTGTCAGTAAAGACATCATCCAACCTCCGGCTAATAAATTCAAATAATTCCAATCCATTCAGACTTGTAATTTTTATCATGAATAAAATCGTTAGGCAAGCTGGAAATAGATGATAATTAAGATAAAATTTTACTTGATTTAATGGATTTCATCATTTAAAGAAAGCATTTTCTTGAAGTTATGTAAAAATCTGATGTAGTGAAGGATGTTATGATTGAACCGAATTTTGATAAATCCGACGGGTTGGTGCCGGCCATTGTTCAAGACGCCGCAACAAAAGACATATTGATGCTGGCCTATATGAACAGGGAGTCCTGGGAAGCGACATTGCGATCCGGGAAGGCGACTTTTTGGAGCCGCTCACGGAGAAAATTATGGTTGAAGGGGGAAAGTTCCGGTCATGTTCAGGTGATCAAGAACATTTACATCGACTGCGACGATGATACGATTTTATTGCAGGTAGAGCAACTGGGCGGCGCGGCTTGCCATACGGGGTATCGATCGTGCTTTTACCGGAAGCTTGAAGGAGGTGATTTTGTCGTTGCAGGCGAAAAGATTTTTGATCCGAAGGATGTATATAAATGAATGTCTTAAGATTGGGTATCCCCAAGGGGAGCCTTGAGAATAGCACCGTTGAGTTGTTCAAAAAAGCTGGCTGGCGGATAACCTATGACAGCCGCAGTTATTTTCCCGACATCGACGATCCCGATATTTCCTGCAACTTGGTGCGGGCTCAGGAAATGTCCCGTTATATCGAAGACGGCCATCTGGATCTGGGGCTGACCGGCATCGACTGGATTATGGAAAATAATTCCGATGTGGTGGCGGTCCAGGATCTGGTCTATTCCAAGGTTTCCACTCGTCAGGCGCGCTGGGTGCTGGTGGTCCGGGATGATTCGTCAATCCGTTCGCTTGAGGATATGGAAGGCAAACACATTTCCACGGAGCTGGTTAACTTTACCAAACGATATTTTGCTGAAAAAAATATTAATGTTACCGTGGAATTTTCCTGGGGCGCGACGGAAGCGAAAGTTGTGGATAACCTGGTTGATGCGGTCGTGGAAGTGACGGAAACGGGATCGACCATTCGCGCCAACAAATTACGGATTGTCCATGAACTGATGAGGACGAATACACAATTAATCGCCAACCGGGAGGCTTGGAACGACCCCTGGAAACGAAAAAAAATAGAACAGATTCGGACGCTTCTGACCGGTTCACTTCTGGCGATGGGCAAAGTCGGCATTAAACTGAATGTGTCCAAGGAAAATCTTGAGCGTGTGATGAAGCTTCTGCCGTCGCTCAAAGCGCCGACAATTTCCAGTCTTTATTCCGAAGAATGGTTTGCGATTGAATCCGTTGTTGATGCAGGTTTTGTAAGGGATTTGATTCCGCAACTGCTGGATGCGGGAGCTCAGGGCATTATCGAATATCCGTTAAATAAAGTCATCTGATCCGGAGGACAGATATGGCCAGGAAAGCAAAGATCGTCCGTAAAACAACGGAAACAGATATCGCGCTGGATATTGATTTGGATAAATCCGCCGGCAGTCAGATCGATACGACGATTCCTTTTCTTAATCATATGCTGGAACTTTTTGTCCGTCACGGCCGGTTCAAGCTTGTGGTAAAAAGCACAGGCGACACGGAGATCGACGACCATCACCTGGTTGAAGATCTGGGTATCTGCTTGGGGAAGGCGGTAGGAGAGGCGCTAGGAGATAAGACCGGCATCAATCGCTACGGGTCGGCGTCCGTGCCGATGGATGAGTGCCTGTGCCATGTGGATATGGATATTTCCGGGCGTCCCTATCTGATTTATCAGGTCCGGTATGAGCGCCGGAAAATCGGCGGATTCGATCCGGCGCTGGTTAAAGAATTTTTCAAGGCTTTCACGGATCATAGCGGCATCACGTTGCACATTAATCTGGCCTACGGCGGCAACAGCCATCACATCATCGAATCTATTTTTAAGGCTTTTGCCCGGGCGCTGAGGCAGGCCGTGAATCTTAACCCGGAAATTTCAGGTGTTCTGTCCACGAAAGGAACGCTTGAATAGAAAGGCCAGGTTCCCTAAATTGAAAAAAAATACGCGGGTAAGAAAAATTATTGTCGTGATATGGCCTCTGTTGTTTATCGCTTTTTTTTCCAACGCCCTTCATGCGCAGGAAGAAGCTCCGCCCGCTGATAAAAGGGCGGTGCGCCTGGCGGTGATTCCATTTCAGGCGGTGCAGACCGAAGACGCATCATCAACTGCCCAATGTCCGATTTGCGGCAATGTTAATTCCAGCGGAAGCATTGTGAAAGGCGCCGAAAAAATCGTTGAAGAAATTTTTACCGATAAACTGCTCGATGTAAAAAATGTGGAAATCATTCCTGTGGAAAGAGCGGCGGGTGTTTATCAAAGGATTTCCGCAGATTCCCTGAAAAAACCTTTATTGCAGGTTATAAAAATCTCCGGCAGCGAGTTGCGGGCGGATGTCTTGGTTGTGGGTTTCGTCTATCTATACAGGGAAAGAGTGGGCTATGACTATTCCGTTGAGCGTCCGGCATCCGTTGCTTTTGAAATTCACCTGATTTCCGTGAAGGATGGGAAAATGGTCTGGCACGGGATTTATGATAAAACGCAAAAATCTTTAATGGAAAACGTTTTCGATGTATCTTCCTTTTTCAAAGGCGGCGCCAAGTGGCTGACCGCGCGCCAATTGACGAAGTTAGGCGTCGACGAGATTTTTGCGACGTTCCCTGTTTTTGTTAAATAAAGGAGTTTACAGGTGCTCATTATTCCGGCGGTTGATATAAAAAATGGACAGTGCGTCCGTCTGGCGCAGGGCGATTTTGGCAGGGTGACGGTCTATGCCGAGGATCCTGTAGATATGGCGCGGTTATGGGCGATGAAGGGGGCAAGGCGTGTCCACATCGTTGATCTTGATGGATCGGTTGCCGGATTGCCAAAGAATGCGCCTATTGTTGTCGATATTGCGAAATCCATGTCCGCTCCGGTTGAAGTCGGCGGCGGAATTCGTAACATGGAGACGGTCGATTATTATTTGAAAAACGGCGTATCCAGCGTTATTTTGGGAACGGCCGCCATCCAGGATGAAGGTTTTGTCAAGGCGGCCGCTCAAATGTATCCTGGGAAAATAATTTTGGGGATTGACGCGCTGGACGGTCAGGTGGCGGTCCGGGGCTGGACGCAAAAAACCAGTCAAAATGCGATCGATCTGGCGCGGCGCTACGAAAAATGCGGGATTCAGGCAATAGTCTATACGGATATTCAGCGTGACGGCATGCAGACGGGCGTTAATGTGGAGCAGACCAGGATGTTGGCCAAAGCGGTTTCTATTCCGGTGATTGCCTCCGGCGGCGTGGCGACGCTTGCGGATATTGATGCTTTGCTTGCCGTCCAGGACTGTTCGTTTTATGGCGTGATAGTAGGCCGCGCGCTTTATACGGGGGCGATCGTTCTGGAAGAAGCGATTTCGAAAACGCAATAGTTTGCATAGAAATCTAAGGAGGAGATGAGGCATGGCCGATTGTATTTTCTGTAAAATTATCAAAGGGGACATTCCCTGTGCGAAGGTTTACGAAGACGATGTTGTTCTGGCTTTCGATGATATCAGTCCGATGGCGCCTGTACATGTTGTCATTATTCCCAAAAACCATATTGCATCGCTGATGGATGTTGATGCTGGCTCAGGTATTATCGGAAGATTAATTGCAGCCGCACAGAAGGTTGCAGAGATAAAAAAAGTAGCCGCCAGCGGCTTCCGGACGGTGTTTAATTGCAACGCCGATGGGGGGCAGGTGGTGTTTCATCTTCATCTGCATTTGCTGGGCGGCAGAAAATTGGAAGATCAGCTAGGATAATTTGAGGTAAGACGATGGATATTAGTGCCAAATTAAACGAAGACATGGTTACAGCCGCAAAAGCCAAGGATAAAGTCAGGCTTTCCGCGCTCCGGATGCTGAAAACAGCGCTGCACAATAAGGAAATTGATTTAATGCGGACGCTTCATGAAACGGAAACGATGCAGGTTCTGTCGGGATTGGTGAAACAGCGAAAAGATTCCATCGAACAGTTCGCCAAAGGCGGAAGGCGGGATCTGGTTGATAAGGAAGAAGCGGAGCTGAAAATCCTGCAAGAATTCATGCCTGCGCAAATGTCGGATGAGGATGTGGAAGCGCTCATTAAAAAAGCGATTGCCGATGTCGGCGCCGTGTCTGTCAAAGATATGGGCAAGGTGATGAAAGTGCTGATGCCGCAAATTACCGGCAAAGCGGATGGAAAGGCTGTCGGCGAAAAAGTAAAAGCGCTCTTGGCTTAGCAGGGCTTAATCGACAAGAATGAAATGTATGGATTAAGAATGGGCAAGGCAATCATTCGTGCGTTTTGATGACAGCAAGATTGAAGAAATTAAGAGCAGGGTGGACATTGTTGAACTTGCCTCTGAATATCTGACTTTAAAAAAAGCAGGCAGGAATTATCTTGGGCTTTGTCCATTTCATCAGGAAAAATCGCCTTCGTTCACCGTTAACCGCGAAAAACAGATTTTTTACTGTTTCGGTTGCGGGCAGGGTGGAAATGTCATCACCTTATTGATGAAAATCGCCAACAAAAGCTTTCCTGAAGCCATCAAATACCTGGCGGAGAAAACTGGCGTTATTTTGCCGGTTCGAACCTTCGGTAAAGAAGGCCGGGAACAGGATTCTCAGCATGACGCGATCATTAAATTGAATTTCATGGCGGCGCAGCAATTTGCGCGCAATCTGGCGTCCCCCGCAGGTAAAATCGCCAGGGATTATTTGCATAAACGGTCCGTTACCGAAGAAACTGTTAAACAGTTTAAGTTGGGCTATGTGCCGGATGCCTGGCGTTCTTTGACGGATTATATTGAAGGGAGCGGTTTGTCTTTGAAGCTGGCCGAGCAGGCCGGTCTGGTTGCCGCCGGTAAGGAAGGAAGCTTTTATGACCGTTTTCGCGGCCGGCTGATCTTTCCCATTGAAAATATTTTCGGCGAAATAGTCGCCTTTGGCGGCCGGATTTTAGGTGAAGGCGAGCCGAAATATCTCAACTCGCCGGAATCACCGGTTTATGTAAAAGGAAAGAATTTATACGGTCTTTCCAAAGCGAAAGAGGCTATTCGCGAAAGCGGCTTTTGTCTGATCGTGGAAGGATATTTTGACGCCATTTCGTTGTGGAGTGCAGGCGTCCGCAATGTGGTTGCAACATTAGGCACGGCGCTGACGCGAGATCATTTGGAACTTTTGCGCCGATATACGCAGGATGTCGTGGCCCTGTTCGATCCCGATACGGCCGGACGGAAAGCTCTGGATCGTTCTTTGGCGCTTTTTCTGGGGGCGAATATGCACGCCAGAGCTTTAATTCTGCCTGATGGTTATGACCCGGATGACTTTATAAAGAAATACGGCAGGGAAAAATTTACGGAATTGATCGCGCTTGCGCCGGCTATCAGTGACTATTATATTGACAGCGTTTTGGGAGAAGGCAAAACTGTTGAAGAAAAGCTGGGTTTGGCAAAAACTGCGATAGAATTTTTGGGTAAAAGTGATAATGCTATTGAAAAGAATCTGTTTATCAAGCGGATCGCGGAAAAATTGGGGATCGAACAAACGTTACTGAAAAGAGAAGCCCATCAGCAAGCGGTTCACGGTTCTCCGGGGTCTGCCGGCCAAAACAAGCGGGTTGCAGTAAACGTGAATCCGCTTGAAGTTAATCTGATCAGGATGATGTTGGAGTATCCGCAAAAAACACTGTTCATTGAGAGCGAAAGAATATTAAATTATTTTATGGATCCAGTTCTTAAAAATCTGGGTGAAAAAATCATCCAGGCTTACAAGCTGCTTGGATATGTCGATATTGATACGGTGAATACGATTCTGTCGTCGGATGAAGACAAGCCGTTGAGAGAATGTATCTATAAATTAAGTATCGAGGCTCCTCCAACCGATGAAAGTATCATAGAGCGTAGTTTTACCGATAATATCAGGAGAATAAGGGAAAAATGGTATAAAGAACAAAAGCGTCTGGTTCAGATCAAATTAAGGCAGGCTGAGGAATGTGGCGATCACGAACTAACCCGCGATTTGACTTTTCAGAAGCAGAATTTGATGAAAGAAGAGAAAGAACTACATTAATCAATAATGAAATTTGGGGGATGCCAAATGGCTAAAGAAATACAATCCGATGAATTTAAAAAATTACTTTCATTAGGCGCGGAAAAAGGATTTTTGACCTACGATGATGTCAATGACATGTTGCCGTCGGATGTGAATTCTTCTGACCAAATAGATGATATTATTATGTTATTTGGAGAAAAAAACATTGATATCATTGATACCGAGCAGGGTGAAAAACTAGTGGTAAAAAAAACGGTGGATGATGTTCTGCCGTCTAAATTTCCCGAGGCGCTGGCGCTGGTTCCCGGCGCCGGCAAGACCGGGGATCCGGTCAAGATGTATTTGCGGGAGATGGGACTGGTGTCGCTTTTAAGCCGCGAAGGTGAAGTGGAAATTGCTAAAAAAATAGAAGAAGGCGCCCGTGAAACCATGTGGGCGATTTTTAGCTTAACGGTTTCCATTAGTGAAGTGTTCAATATTGGCAAAAAACTGGAATCCGGAGAAATTCGCGTCAAAAACGTGGTGGACAATATTGAAGATGAAGAAGGGTTTATGGAAGAGGATGAGCATAAAGAAAGAGTGCTCAAACTGATTGCCCGGATCAAGCTTTTCAGTGACCGCAATGATGTTTTGCGCGATAAGCTTAAGTCTAAAACCATGAAGCCCAAACAGCGGGATGTGTTGACGGCGGAACTGGAAAAAAATACTAAAAATATTATTGTCCTTTGCAGAAAAATCCGTTTCAGCAAAAAGCAGATGCACCGTTTTATCGCCCGGTTGAGGTCTTATACGGATGAAATTGAAAAATCCGAACTGGTGATCAATCAGTTTAAAAAGGAATCAGGTTTAAATCTTGCGCAAATGGAAAAAGCCTGGTCTAAAATGAAAAAATCCAAGCAAGATGAGAAACAAGCCGCGAAAGAAGCGAAGGTTTCCATTGATTGGCTGCACCGGAGTCATGACGCTGTGACGGAGGCGCAGAAGCGCATCAAGCAAATTGCCAAAGAAGTGGGGATCCCGACGGCCACATTAAAGAATGTGGTTTATTCCATCGAAGACGGTGAAGCTAAGGCGGAAATTGCCAAAAGAAAATTGGTAGAAGCAAACTTGCGGCTGGTTGTCAGTATTGCCAAGAAATATACCAATCGCGGATTGCAGTTTCTGGATTTGATTCAGGAAGGCAACATCGGATTGATGAAGGCGGTTGATAAATTTGAATATCAGCGCGGTTACAAGTTTTCTACGTATGCAACTTGGTGGATCCGGCAGGCAATTACACGCGCCATCGCCGACCAGGCGCGTACGATTCGTATTCCCGTCCACATGATCGAGACGATCAACAAGCTGATCCGCACATCCCGGTACCTGGTGCAGGAATTAGGACGCGAACCTACCCCGGAGGAGATTGCCAATAAAATGGAATATCCGCTCGAGAAAGTGCGCAAGGTTCTGAAAATCGCCAAAGAACCTATTTCGCTGGAAACGCCGATTGGTGAGGAGGAAGACAGTCATCTGGGTGATTTTATTGAAGACAAGAAAATCATGTCTCCGTCCGAAGCCACGATCAGCATGGATTTGGCGGATCAAACCCGTAAAATTCTGGCCACGCTGACGCCGCGTGAGGAGAAGGTTTTGCGAATGCGGTTTGGAATCAGCGACCGTTTGGGCGCAGTGGGGCCGGAGGATGCCGCGTCGGTGGATGTCATGGAATCCGATGTCGAAGATGCGGAAATGAATGAAGAGGAAATGCCGCAGACGGCAAAGAATTCTCTGCGAAAACGGCCGGCAAAATAATATTGACAAGCGCTTGAATTGGGTATACTTTCAAACAACTATGTCGGCTCGCTTTACGCGTAGATTCCGGTTTTGCTGGCGCGCAAGGATATTGGTGGCCGTTGCGGAATGAATCATTAGCAGAAAAAGCCGCAAGTAGAATGATTAACGGCGGGCCTATAGCTCAATTGGTAGAGCCACCGGCTCATAACCGGTAGGTCCCTG
>CAZBGE010000101.1:0-11394 GCA_964491435.1 uncultured Smithella sp. | reverse complement strand
CACAAAAAGATTATCAAGAAACCATTGACATGATGGAAAAAATCAGGTTTGATTCCGTCTTTTCGTTCAAGTATTCTGAACGTAAAGGAACCTCCGCCCAGAAGTTGCCTGATCCCGTGCCGGAAGCGGAAAAAAGCCGGCGGTTGAACGCGTTGCAGGATCTTCAGGACCGGCATACGCAGGAGAAAAATTTGGCACTGGAAGGAAGCGTCCAGAAAGTGCTGGTGGAAGGCCGAAGTAAAAACTCTGAACACGACATGATGGGCCGGACGCGTTCCTGGCGCATTGTAAATTTTGAGGGTGGTCCGGAATTAACCGGTAAACAGATGAATGTTGAAATTACGCGAGGGTATTTGCATTCACTTAGAGGCAAACGAATCGATTGTTAAGGAGGTTGTGGATGCTGCTGGAGATGAAAGTGACAGGGTTGACCATTGATCCGATCACCAATACCCCGATTGTCATCTTGAAAGACATGCAAGAAAACAAAGCCATACCGATTTGGATTGGCTTGTTTGAAGCCAGCGCCATTGCTACGGAACTGGAGCACGTTGTTTTTTCGCGGCCGATGACCCATGATCTGCTCTATGAATGCATCAAGGTTCTGGATGTGACGGTCAATCGGATAGAAATCGTCGATATTCGCAACAATACATTTTTTGCCGCGATCCATTTAATCAAGGCGGGGCAGGCTTACACGGTTGATGCGCGTCCCAGCGACGCCATTGCGCTGGCGCTCCGGGCGCAGGCGTCAATTTTTGTGGAAGAGAGTGTGCTGGAGAAATCCCGTCATATTGATTTTGGCATGAAGCTAACCGACATTGAGAAATTTAAAGAAGACAAAATTAAAGAATTTCTGGAAAATTTGTCCGCCGAAGATTTCGGGAAGTACAAAATGTGAACCAATGGAAGACCTGCTTGCGGATTTTCGAACATTTCTGGATGTTGAGCGCAATGTGTCTGAGCATACCAGGAAGGCCTATCTGAAGGATGTTAAGGAGTATGGCTCATTTCTGGCGGGTCAGCAAAACGGATCGGCGCAAAAAACGATACGGAAGGCCCAGGTGGAAGACGTTCGCGCTTATCTGGCATATCTGTATGGCCGGAAGCTGAGAAAATCATCCATTAATCGCAAGGTATCCTCTCTGCGGGCGTTTTATAAGTATTTGCTGCGGACAGGCGTTATCAAGACCAATCCGGCCCAAGGTGTTCAGACGCCGAAGATGGAAAAATATATGCCGGTTTTTTTGTCGGTGGATGAAGCTTTTGAGCTTTTGGACGCCGCCGGGGGCAATCGCTTCTTATCCGGCCTGCGCGACCGGGCCATGCTGGAATTGTTCTATTCTTCGGGGCTGCGTTTGGCGGAACTGGCCGGACTGAATACGGAAGATGTCAATTTTAATGCGGCTTTGGTAAAACTGCGCGGTAAGGGGAAGAAAGAGAGAATCGTTCCAGTTGGAGCGCCGGCCTTGGAGTCCATTCAAAAATACTTTTCTGCAACGGAAAAATTGCGAAAGGAAAAATCTGTGGATTTGTTAAGCGGCGCTCTGTTTTTAAACATGCGGGGCAGCAGGATCACAACACGCAGCATTGCCCGGATTGTGGACGCGGCTGCTGACAAAAGCGGCATCGGACGCAAGATCAGTCCGCACGCGCTTCGACACAGTTTTGCCACGCATTTGCTTTCCGCCGGGGCGGATTTGCGTTCGATTCAGGAAATGCTGGGGCATGAGAGCCTTTCCACAACGCAGAAATACACGGCTGTAAACATTAACCGCCTGATGGAAGTTTACGATCAAGCCCATCCGCGGGCGAAGAGATAGAACTTGTGAGCCGTCTGCTGTGAGCCACGAGCTATGAACTACGAACTGATAAACAGGAGAACACATGCACATTAAAGGCACTACCATTCTGGCAATCAGGAAGGACAATAAAATCACCGTGGCCGGCGACGGCCAGGTCACGCTGGATACGACAATTCTGAAGCATGGCGCGCGCAAGGTACGCAGACTTTATAATGATGAAGTAATTGTCGGTTTCGCGGGAGCGACCGCCGACGCTTTCACGCTGTTTGACCGCTTCGATCAGAAACTGGAGCAGTATAACGGAAATCTGCTGCGCGCTGCGGTGGAACTGACCAAGGACTGGCGCACAGACCGTGTTTTGCGCCATTTGGAAGCTCTGATGATTGCGGTCAATCGCGATTATTCGCTGATTATTTCCGGAAACGGAGATGTCATTGAATCAGACGATGATGTTATGGCCATCGGATCGGGCGGCGCCTTCGCGCAGGCGGCGGCGCGCGCGCTGACGCGTCACAGCCGTCTGTCCGCCACGGATATTGCCCGGGAAGCGATGAAAATCGCTTCGGAAATCTGTATTTACACCAACGATCATATTACGCTGGAAGAAATTGAGATCAACGAAGAGAAGCCCAAAGACATCAAAAAGAGCAAAAAATAAGGAGTATATTGAAAAGATGAATAATTCTGGGTTAACGCCCCGCGAGATAGTGGAAAAACTGGACCGGCATATCATCGGCCAGGCTGACGCCAAAAGAGCCGTGGCTATTGCATTACGCAACCGCTGGCGCAGGCAGAATGTTCCGGAAGAACTGGCGGAAGAAATCTCGCCAAAAAATATTATCATGATCGGCCCCACCGGTGTCGGCAAAACGGAAATCGCCCGCCGGCTCGCTAAGTTGGATAATTCTCCCTTCCTGAAAGTGGAGGCGTCCAAGTTCACGGAAGTCGGTTATGTGGGGCGGGATGTGGAATCCATGGTGCGCGATCTGGTTGAGTTATCGATTAATATGCTCAAGGCGGAAGAGCAGGAAAATGTCCAGGCCAAAGCCGCCGAGATTGCGGAGGAACGGGTTCTTGACCTTCTTCTGCCACCGCGTCCTGTGGAAAAAAAGGTTGGCGATATGCTGACAGATAACGATCAGGAACAAATCGATCTTCCGTTAACCGACGAACAGATCAAGAAACAGGATGCGACAAGAGAAAAATTGCGCAAACTGCTCAGGGACGGTAAACTCGATGAACGCCTGGTCGAACTGGAAGTCGCGGAAGCAAGAAGCGGTCCCATGATTGAAATATTTTCCGCTGCCGGTATGGAGGATATGGGGATCAATCTTAAGGATATGCTGGGCAATATGATGCCGCAGAAGAAGAAAAGAAGAAACGTCAAAGTGCCGGAAGCGCTGGACATTATGGCCGCCGATGAGGCACAAAAACTGATTGATATGGATAAGGTGACGAAGACGGCGCTGGATCGCGTCGAACAGTCGGGCATTATCTTTTTGGATGAGATCGACAAGATTGTTGGCGGCGATTCACAACATGGTCCGGATGTGTCGCGTGAGGGCGTCCAACGGGACTTGCTGCCCATCGTGGAAGGGTCAAATGTCAATACGCGGTACGGGATGGTTAAGACCGATCACATTCTGTTTATCGCGGCGGGCGCGTTTTCGGGAACAAAACCATCCGACCTGATTCCCGAACTTCAGGGACGCTTTCCCATCCGTGTGGAGTTGGACTCACTGGGGAAAGATGAGTTTGTGAGAATTCTTACTGAACCGAATAACGCGCTGGTCAAGCAATATACGGAAATGATGGCGACGGAAGACATCAAACTGTCCTTTACGGATGACGCGGTGGAACAGATTGCCGAAGTCGCCACAATTGTCAATGAGCGGACGGAAAACATCGGCGCGCGCAGGCTTTACACAATTATGGAAACGCTCCTGGAGGATATTTCCTTTGACGCACCGGATTTGCAGGAAAAGAAGATTGTTATTGACGCACAGTATGTGGAAGAAAAACTTGACAACATCGTAGAAGATGAAGATTTGAGCAGATATATTCTGTAAGATGGGGAGCAAGATGGAGCATATTCAAAGTTCAATGGAGCGGGCGGACATTCTGCTGGAAGCGCTGCCTTATATCAGGCGGTTTTACAATAAGACGATCGTGATCAAATACGGCGGACACGCCATGGTGGATCAGGACCTGAAGGATAAGTTTGCCCGGGATGTGGTTATGATGAAATATATCGGCATCAATCCGGTTGTTGTTCATGGCGGCGGTCCGCAAATTGGCGGTTTTCTGAAAAAGCTGGGCAAAGAATCACAGTTTATTCAGGGGATGCGGGTGACGGATGAAGAAACCATGAACATTGTGGAGATGGTCCTGGTGGGTATGGTCAACAAGGAAATTGTCGGTCTTGTCAATCAGCATGGCGGGAAGGCTGTGGGATTAAGCGGCAAGGACGGAAATCTGGTGGAGGCGGAAAAATATTACTTAACTGATGAAAAGGCGAAGAATACCCCATCCGAAATTATTGATATCGGCCTGGTAGGGAAAGTCAAAGCCGTCAATACCGAATTGATTGTGTCCCTGTCGCAGAATGGTTTTATTCCCGTGATCGCACCTACCGGGATTGGTGTTTCTGGTGAAACCTATAATATCAACGCCGATATTGTGGCCGGAGAAGTGGCGGCCGCTCTGAAAGCGGAAAAACTGCTCCTGCTGACGGATGTGGCCGGCGTTCTGGATGTGCAGAAAAATCTGATTAACACCATGACGGATCAAGAGGCGCTGCATTTAATTGAAGAAGGGGTTGTCGAGGGAGGCATGTTTCCCAAAGTGAAATGCTGCCTCAAAGCGTTGCGCGGCGGCGTGAAAAAAGCGCATATTGTTGACGGGCGGCTGAAACATGCGATCCTGCTGGAAGTTTTTACGGATCAAGGGATTGGCACTGAAATTGTTTTGTAAGTGGAAAAAGAGGGATAGATGATGAACGAAAAAAAAATCATGGCTCTGGCCGATGAGAATATCATGAATACTTACCGGCGGGTGCCGATCGCGCTGGTGAAAGGCGAAGGCGCCAGACTCTGGGATGCGAACGGCAAGGAATATCTGGATTTTGTTGCGGGCATTGCCGTGTGCAATCTGGGGCATTCCCATCCGGCTGTGGTTAAGGCCATCAAGAAGCAGGTCAAAAACCTCACGCATGTTTCCAATCTGTATTATACACAGCCCCAAGGGGAAGTGGCGGAGTTGCTGACGAAATATTCGTTTGCCGACAAGGTGTTTTTCTGCAACAGCGGCGCGGAAGCCAACGAGGCGGCCATCAAGCTGGCCCGCAAATATGCCCACGAAAACCTGGGTACAGATAAGTTTGAACTAATTACGATGAAGGATTCCTTTCATGGGCGGACGATGGCCACGATTACCGCCACCGGACAGGAAAAATTCCAGTTTGGATTCACACCGCTTCTGGACGGCTTTAAGTACGCGCCCTTTAACGATCCGGCGGCGCTGGAGACGGCCATTACACCCAAAACATGCGGCATCATGCTGGAGCCAATTCAGGGAGAGGGCGGCGTGATTATTCCCGATCCGCAGTATCTGGCGTGCGTCCGGGACATCTGCAACCGGCACAAGATTTTGATGATTGTTGACGAGGTGCAGACGGGCATCGGCCGGACAGGAAAATTATTTGCCTACGAATACTCCGGGCTCAAGCCCGATATCATGACACTGGCCAAAGCGCTGGGCAACGGTTTTCCGGTAGGCGCCATGCTGGCAACCGATGAAGTCGCCCGCGCTTTTGTTCCCGGCAATCACGCCTCCACGTTCGGCGGCAATCCGCTGGCGATGGCGGCGGCCAAAGCCACGCTGGAGACGATCCTGGACGAGGGTGTGCTGGATCATTGCCGGGAAATGGGCGGTTATTTTCTGACCAGGCTTCAGGCCTTGAAAGCCAAACATAAAATCATTTCGGACGTCCGGGGAAGAGGTCTGATGCTGGCCTGCGTGCTGACAGTGGAAGGAACCGATATTGTCAGAACCTGTCAGGAGCGGGGACTGCTCATTAACTGCACCGGCGGCAAAACGTTGCGTTTTGTTCCGCCCCTGATCATCTCGCCGAGAGACATTGATATGGCAATTTCCATTCTCGATGTGGTGCTGGAGGGGATATGAGAAAAGACCTGTTGAGTTTTGCCGGGATGCAGCCGGCTGATTTCGAAAACATCCTGCTTGGGGCTGCCCGGCTGAAAAAGATGCTGAAAGAAGGGAAGGAGCATGTCCCGCTCAAAGGCAAGACACTGGGCATGATTTTTGACAAGTCTTCCACGCGGACCAGGATTTCCTTTGAAGTAGGCATGTATCAGTTGGGCGGCATCGCGCTTTTCCTGAATTCGCGGGACACGCAGATTGGCCGGGGAGAAACGCTTGCGGATTCCGCCCGGATGATGTCGCGGTACTTAAACGGCATTATGATCCGGACGTTTGCTCAGGAAAGCGTGGAAGAACTGGCCAGATTTGCATCGATTCCGGTCATCAACGGTTTGACGGATAGGTTGCATCCCTGCCAGATTCTGGCGGACCTGTTTACGATTCAGGAGAAAAAAGGTTCCTATCAAGGTGTCAAGGTTGCCTATATCGGCGACGGCAATAATGTCGCCAATAGTTGGATTGAAGCGGCCGCGCACCTGCCTTTTGAACTGACGCTGGCCTGTCCGGAAGGTTATGACCCGGATCAGCGATTGATGGCGGAAGGCCGGAAAGACGGAAAGGAGCGCGTTCGTCTGTGTCGCGATCCTTTTGATGCCGCCCGGGTTGCCGACGTGCTCTATACGGATGTCTGGACCAGTATGGGGCAGGAGGCGGAATCGCTGGAGCGGAAAAGAATCTTTCAAAATTATCAAATCAACGAAAAGCTCTTGGGGGTGGCGAGAAGAGACGCCATTGTGATGCATTGTCTGCCCGCGCACCGCGGCGAGGAAATTACCGCCGACGTGATTGACGGGCCGCAATCCGTGGTGATTGATGAAGCGGAAAACCGTCTGCACGTGCAGAAGGCCGTCTTGGAAATATTGCTTTAGGAGGATAAAGCTGTGGCAAATAAAATCAAAAAAGTGGTGTTGGCGTATTCAGGCGGATTGGACACATCGGTGATTGTCCGCTGGCTCATTGAAACGTACAAGTGCGAAGTGATCTGCTTTGCCGCCGATGTGGGGCAGAAAGAAGAATTAACGGGATTAAAGGAAAAAGCCATTAATACAGGAGCGAAAAAAATCTACATCGAGGATCTACGGGAAGAATTCGCGCGCGATTTCGTGTTTCCGGCGCTACGCGCCAACGCGATTTATGAGGGGACCTATTTGCTCGGGACGTCGCTGGCCCGTCCGTTGATCGCCAAAAAGCAAATCGAAATCGCCCAAAAAGAAAAGGCTGATGCCGTTTGTCACGGCGCGACGGGCAAGGGAAACGATCAGGTGCGTTTTGAACTGACTTACATTGCGCTCAATCCCAAAATCAATATCATCGCCGCCTGGAAAGATGAGAACTGGACATTTGATTCCCGTGAATCCATGTTTGATTACGCGGAGAAGCATGACATTCCTCTGCCGTTGACCAAATCCAAACCCTATAGTTCCGACCGTAATTTGTTGCATATTTCTCATGAGGGCGCCATTCTGGAAGACACTTGGGCGGAACCGCCGGAAGATATTTTCGTGCTGACCAAGTCGCCCGAAGATGCGCCGGACAAGCCGACATACGTGGAAGTCAGTTTCGTCAAGGGAAATCCGGTGGCGATTAACGGTAAAAAGATGTCGCCCGCCAAACTGATGGATCATATCAACCTGATCGCCGGTGCCAATGGCGTCGGCCGCGTGGATATGGTGGAAAACCGCTTTGTCGGCATGAAATCGCGCGGCGTTTATGAAACACCCGGCGGAACCGTTCTGTGGGCGGCGCACCGGGCGGTGGAGTCCATTACAATGGATCGCGAGGTGATGCTGATGCGGGATTCGCTTGCTCCCAAGTATGCCCAACTGGCCTACAACGGATTCTGGTATGCGCCGGAAATGAAGACGCTTCAGGCTTACATCGATGCGACACAGGAAAATGTTACCGGTACGGCCAGGATGAAGCTCTACAAGGGCAATTGCATTGTCGTTGGGCGCAAATCGCCGAATTCTCTTTACAGCGAGGCGTTTGCCACGTTTGAAAAAGATGAGGTCTATAATCAGAAAGATGCGACAGGTTTTATCCGTCTGAATGGATTGCGCCTGAAAATTCAGAACATGTTAAAAAACAAGAAATAGATCTGCGGAGAGCACATGGCGAAAAGCAAAAAAGCATGGGGGGGGCGATTTAATGAGTCCACGGCGAAAAGTGTGGAGAAATTTACCTGTTCCCTGCACTACGATTCGAGACTGTATCGTTATGATATTGAAGGCTCCATCGCCCATGCGACGATGCTGGCCGATTCGGGTATTATTTCCCGGAAGGAAGCGGCCGCGATTATCCGGGGTCTGAAAGGCATTTTAAACGATATCGAAAAGGGAGGTTTTGTTTTTGATTCGTCCGATGAAGATATTCATATGGCCATTGAAAGAGAACTGATCCGGCGCACCGGCGATGCGGGCGCGAAGCTGCACACCGCGCGCAGCCGCAACGATCAGATCGCCCTGGATGTCCGGCTGTTTTTGCGTGACGAAATTGACGTCGTCATTCGTCTTCTCATTGATATGCAAAAACAATTGGTTAAGACGGCCCAAAAGGAGGTTTCTACCATCATGCCCGGTTATACGCATTTGCAAAAGGCGCAACCGGTGCTGCTGGCCCACTATCTTCTGGCCTTTGCGGAAATGTTTGACCGCGATGAGCAAAGAATGGACGATTGCCGGAAAAGGATCAACGTATCGCCGTTGGGCGCGGCGGCGCTGGCCGGGACCGGGCTGCCGATTGACCGCTGCCGTACGGCGGAACTCTTGCATTTTCCTGAAGTCAGTAATAACAGTATGGACACGGTGGCGGACCGCGATTACATTGCCGAATTTCTCTTTGCCGCGTCGCTGGTCATGGCTCATCTGAGCCGCTTTTGCGAAGATTTGGTGTTGTGGTCGTCTGATGAGTTCGGTTTTGCAGAAATATCGGACGCCTATACCACCGGCAGCAGCATTATGCCGCAGAAGAAAAATCCGGATATTGCGGAATTAATACGTGGAAAATCCGCGCGCGTCTATGGTGATTTAATTGCGATCCTGACCCTGCTCAAGGGTTTGCCCATGACCTACAACCGTGATTTGCAGGAGGACAAGGAACCGCTGTTTGATGCGGTGGACACGATCAAGGATTGTCTGGCGATTTTTGCGGAAATGCTGGCGCATACGAAATTCAACGCTGCCAGGATGTATCAGGCGGCAAGCGGCGGTTTTTCCACGGCCACCGACGTGGCTGAATATCTGGTGGAGAAAGGTGTTCCTTTCCGTCAGGCTCATGAAATTGTCGGAAATATGGTTGCACATTTGGTCAAAAGCAACAAGACGCTTGCCGATTTCAGTTTGCAGGATTTTCAGAAGTTTTATGCGGGATTTGAAGCAAATATTGCTCATCGCATCAAACCGGAGAGTTCCGTCAACGCGCGTCGGCATCGGGGCGGAACGGCGCAAACGGCTGTTAAAAAAAGGATTCGGGAAATTGAAAAAAAACTCGGCGAAAAATAATATATTGCTTGGTTTTTTGTTCACTTTGCTTGTCATTGGCTGCGGGCTGAAAGCCAATCCTGCCCCGAAGGCGCTTGCTGTACCACAGAATCAAATTGCGCAGAAGTTAACTGCGTTACAAGTGGGAACCGATGTTGTGCTGACTTGGCGGCTGGAAAATACGGATGGAAAAATCGGTTATGTCAATGTGGAGAGGAGCCAACTGGGCGGCGCGGGAAATATTTGCAGGAATTGTCCCCGCACCTTTGCATCAATTGGCCGGTTGACGTTTCATGATGTTAAAAATGAATACCGGTTTACTGATTCTCTTGTCGAAAAGGGGAATATTTACAATTACCGTTTAAAATTATGCGACAAGTCTGACGTTTGTTGTGAATCACAAACCGTTGAAATAGATTATAAATAAACAACCAGGAGGCATTTTTATGTTTAAAGGAGCCATTACCGCGCTGGTAACGCCTTTTAAAAACGGTCAGGTGGATGAGAAAGCTCTGAGGGAGCTCGTCGAATATCAGATTGAGGCCGGCATTGACGGTCTGGTGCCTTGTGGAACAACTGGTGAATCACCGACCCTGACCCATGATGAGCATGATCGGGTGATTGAAATCACGATCGACACAGCTAAAAAGAGAGTTCCGGTCATTGCCGGCACTGGTTCCAACAGTACGGCGGAAGCCTTGCGTTTAACGAAACACGCTTTTGAGGCTGGCGCGGACGGGGCGCTGATCGCCTGTCCCTATTACAATAAACCGACGCAGGAAGGCATCTATCAACATTTTCAACTGATTGCGCAAAATGTTCCTTTGCCGATTATTCCCTATAATATTCCCGGACGGACTGGCGTCAATATGGCGCCGGAGTTGATCGCCCGCCTGTCGAAAATCAGCAATATTGTCGGGGTGAAAGAGGCGTCCGGCTCCCTCAAACAGATGAACGATGTGCTTGATTTGTGCGGGCCGGAGTTTGACGTTTTATCCGGTGATGATGGGTTGACGCTGCCACTTATGGCGATGGGTGGGAAGGGCGTTATTTCCGTTGCGTCCAATATTGCGCCTGCGGATATGGCCGCTTTGGTGGACGAGGCCGAAGCGGGCCATCTGGCCGAAGCGCGGGCGCTGCATCAAAAGATGAGCCAGTTGTTTGACGTTCTTTTTGTGGAAACTAACCCAATTCCCGTGAAGGCCGCTTTGTCTTTGATGGGAAAAATTGAATATGAATACCGGTTGCCGCTTTGCCGAATGGTTCCGGCGAATTATGAAAAACTCAAAAGAGTTATGGAGTATTATGGCTTGATTTCATAATCAGAACAGCAAATTATCATCCGGGGAGTGTAGCGTATGGTTAAGGCGATTGTTACTGGAGCAGGTGGAAAAATGGGGGCTAGAATTATTAGCCTGATTTCAGCCATGGAAGATATCCGGGTTGTCGGGGCGATTGAAGTTGCGGGGCATCCGATTATCGGTAGAGATGTCGGTCATTATCTGGGATTGG
Source organism: uncultured Smithella sp. (assembly GCA_964491435.1). Taxonomy (GTDB): domain Bacteria; phylum Desulfobacterota; class Syntrophia; order Syntrophales; family Smithellaceae; genus UBA8904. The sequence continues at coordinate 377 of CAZBGE010000101.1, read as the reverse complement.
GTAGAACCGGGGCGCTGGTCAGTGACAAGCTGGCTGATTGTATTGATCAGGCTGATGTCGTGATCGACTTTACCAATCATGAAGCCTCGCTTCATTATCTGGAAATAGCCAGTGAAAGAAATCGCAGCATTGTGATTGGTTCCACGGGATTCACCGCTGATGAAATGAAAATGGTTGCTTGGCTTGCCGAAAAAACACGTTGTGTGGTGTCGCCCAATATGAGCGTTGGCGTTAATGTCATGCTCAAAGTTCTGGAATATTGCGCCGGCATTTTCCGTGATGACTATGATGTCGAAATTATTGAAGCTCACCACCATTTAAAAAAAGACGCACCCAGCGGCACCGCGATGCAAATGGCTCAAGTGATTGCCGACAAA
>CAZBGE010000100.1:0-11551 GCA_964491435.1 uncultured Smithella sp. | reverse complement strand
GCGCTGGCCTGCGTGGTCGGCGTACTGGTGGAAGTGCCGGTCATGCTGTCGGTCTGCAACATCTGCAACCGCTCGCGAACCTGGTACGGCAAGGCATTGCCCGGCGGGCAGGGGGAGCGTTGCGAGGTATAATGGTTCAATGCGGCATAGAAGCTTTTGACGGAGGTGCGGGATGCCTATAAATAAAATCGTCATCTACGGAACAGAGACTTGTCCCTTCTGCGTTCAGGCGCGGGCGGCCTACAAAGACAAGGCCGCCTTCATAGATGTGGAAAAAGATGCGGAAAAACTCAAAGAAATGCTGGCTCTTTCCGGCGGGAAAAGACAGGTGCCGGTCATTGTCGATGGCGAGACCGTGACGGTGGGCTTCCTGGGAGATACCAGCCTGCGTGGCGGCATTCCTCTTTTCGGAGGGACCTGAGCTGTGTGAAGCATCTCTCGTGAAGAGATGAAAATAGTTGGAAGGAAGTAAATTCATATGAGGATGATGAAGATAATAAAAGAATATCGCCGTCTGTTCACAATTATTTTGTCGGTCAGCGGCATTGGCATCATGGCCTATTACGATTACTGCGATACGGCATGCAGTTACCTGAAAGGGGATATTTTCGGCATCGATCTCAAATGGGTGGGGATAACCTTCATGGCGGCGGTGATGGTTTTTGCTGTGTTTAAACAGACCGCTTTTGTCCGGATGCTTCTGGCGGCGGGCCTCGGTGTGGAAGTTCATTTATACGCCTTTCAGGCGCAAAACGATGTCTATTGCCCTTTCTGCCTGGCGTTTTCGGTGATGTTGATTTTGTCGTTTCTTGTTAATTATGAAGTTCCTTCCGCGTGGTATGAAAAGCGCAGCCGGATGTGGCTATATTTCCTGGGGGAGGTGGATGTGCCGATGTTGAAACTCAGCAGATTTCCGTTGTTATTGATGAGTGTGTTGGGTTACCTGACCATTTTTCTGACTTTTTCCGGTTCGGTAACCCCTGCTTACGGGCAGGATACGGTCCGGATGATCCTGTCGCCGGGTCAGGGGCCGTACGAGGTTCTGATGTTTGCTGATTACTTTTGTCCTCACTGCAAGCGCATCGATACGAAAGCTGAATCTTTTTTAAAAGAACTGGTGGCGACTGTCAAAAATAATAAGGACTAGGGATATGCAGGAAAATGAAATTACGCAAATCCGCGTCAAGGGCAATCTGGTCGGGATTACCGGGCTGCAAAAAGCAATGGCGGATATGTCCGCCGCATACAGCCGGCAGACCGATGAAGCAATCGGCAGGGAACTGATCAAAAGGCTGTCCGGGAGGAATTACATGCCGGAAAGCGCTAAGAATGCTTATGCGCAGGCTTTTGCGCACGAGTTCAGAAAATATTTGGGACAGCCTGTAGAGGAAGAATCATCGACGGTCCTTACCGTTGTCATTTTGGGGCCAGGCTGCGCCAATTGCAACCGCCTGGAAACCGATGTCAGGAATGTTCTGGCGGAAATCAATGCGCCGGCGGAAATGATCCATGTCACCGATGCGCTGGAAATCAGCAAATACGGGCTTATGGGCCTGCCCGCGCTGGTGATTAACAAAAAAGTTGTGTCGGTTGGAACAGCGCCGGATAAAAAGAAAATCAAGCAATGGATGGAGGAAGCCATCCGGCAACTGAAAAGCCGTATATCCTGAAAAAGAGGTTTTTCGGCTGGGAACAACCGTATTGGAGGAGCTGGTTTATGAAAGAATGGGAAAAACTATTATGGCTCATCGCGATATTTCTGGGCGCATATTATATCCCATGGGATTCGGTTCTCATAAGACAGTCCGGTCTGGAAGCCTTTATGATGCTGCAAGACTATGCCCGCCAGCATGTGCTCACCTGCCTTATCCCCGCGTTTTTCATCGCCGGGGCGATCAGCGTGTTTGTCTCGCAGGCGGCGGTGCTCAAGTATTTCGGCGCGAAGGCCAATAAGATACTGTCTTATTCCGTTGCTTCCGTTTCCGGCTCTGTGCTGGCGGTCTGCTCCTGCACGGTGCTGCCGCTTTTTGCGGGTATTTATACCCGTGGTGCGGGAATCGGCCCGGCGACGGCTTTTTTGTATTCCGGTCCGGCCATTAACGTTTTGGCGATTATTCTAACCGCCAAAGTATTGGGCTGGCAGATGGGTCTGGCGCGTGCCGCCGGAGCTATTTCGTTTGCCGTGATTACGGGTTTGTTGATGGCGTTTATTTTCCGCAAGGACGACGCTCATCGCGAGACGGGTGAAATCTTCCTGCCGGAAGAAGAAGGCAAGGGACGGACGCTTTGGCAGGATGCCGTCTATATGCTGGTCATGGTGCTGATCCTGGTTTTTGCCTCTTTTGCCAGACCCACTGAAGATGACGGCGGACTCTGGCGATTCATCTTTAACGCAAAATGGCATCTGACCGGTGGTTTGATCATTATCTTAATTATCATGCTCAAAAAATGGTTTGTCAAAGATGAACTTAAAGGCTGGGTAGAGGCTACCTGGACTTTCTCCAAACAAATCCTGCCTCTTTTATTCGGCGGTGTTTTAGTAGCGGGGTTTTTGCTGGGACGTCCCGGCCACCCGGCGCTCATTCCCGAATCGTATATTCAGATGCTGGTCGGTGGCAATTCGCTCTGGGCCAATTTCTTTGCCTCGGTTGCCGGCGCGTTCATGTACTTCGCCACGCTCACTGAGGTGCCGATCTTGCAGGGCCTGATCGGCTCCGGCATGGGCCAGGGGCCGGCGCTGGCGCTTCTGCTGGCCGGTCCCGCGCTTTCGCTTCCCAGCATGATCTCCATCGGCAGCATCATGGGCGTCAAGAAAACCGTTGTGTACTGCTCGATTGTCGTGATTCTTTCAACGATTGCCGGTATGGCTTACGGAATGATCATGGGGTGATCGTCTTCGGCAACTGATCCATTTTCAATTTGAGCGCGTCATGATAATAAAGAAAAACATTATGGAAAATATAAGCTGAAAGGATCGAAAACGGATGAAATCTTTCTGGCTGTGTTTTGTGCCATTGTTTGTGGCGGTGGATGCAATTGGTTTGTTGCCGTTGTTTATTAATCTGACGGAAGGCATGGGAAAAAAGCTCGTCCGCAATATTATCCTGCAATCCATGATCACGGCGCTGATCGTGGCGCTTGTTTTCGTTGCCGTGGGTACGGCAATTTTCAGACTCTTGAATATCAGTATCGCCGACTTTATGATTGCGGGTGGAACGCTTCTTTTTGTTATTTCCATCCGCGATATCCTGTCTGCCGACAAAAAGCTTCCGGAAGTCGATCCGGACAGCGTAGGCGCAGTGCCGATCGGCGTACCGTTAATCACCGGCCCGGCTGTTTTAACCACGTCGCTTTTGTTGATTAATGAGCACAGTGCGGTTATCACATCGCTGGCAATTGCCGCAAATATTCTGATTGCGGGAGCCATGTTTCTGGTGGCGCCGCTGATCAACCGCGTTCTGGGAAAAACAGGTTCAAAGGCTGTATCTAAAATTATCAGCCTGCTCCTGGCGGCGATCGGCGTAATGGTTGTCCGTAAAGGCATTGTGATGTTTGTTGCCGAAGGAATTCATCTTTAATCCGTCCAGCCACTGAAAAACAAGAACACGACATGCCCAAAGCGCAGTTGTCAACCTTGTGGCGGCGGAATGATTTCCGCCGCCACCGCGTTAACGCTGGATAATGGAAACCCTGTTACGGCACATACTTAAAAGATACCCTCATTTTGACCCGGTATTCAACCACCTTGCCGTCTTCAACTCTCATGTCCAGTTCCTTGACTTCCGCAACCCGGATCTCCATCAGACTCTTGGCCGCTGTTTCAACCGCTTTTTTGGCAGCGTCCTCCCATGACTTTTCACTGCCGCCGATAATTTCAATCACTTTATAAATGCTGCTCATCCCTCTTCTCCTTTCTTTTGATGGTGATGTAAATTGACAGACTTTACGCGCCGGCTTTGCATGACCGGCCAAAATATTAAACACGCCACCACCCATGGAAAGGATCAATGCCCGAAGGTCACTGTCCGGGGTGGATTGGCGATGGTACGGCGCAGCCCGGAGAAAACAGACGAAAGACAGTTTCAAATAATATCGTTGCAGGAATGCTGTTTGAACATTAGATGAACGCTTAATCGCCGGCGTGAAGATGAAGAGGCAAGGTGAACGAATACGGCAATCATGATCAAATTTGGCATTATTATACCTCTTTTTCAAGAAACGTCAATCAGGGAAGAGATAAAAAATGTGCCGTTTCCGGCGGTATTGCAATAGACTTAATGGCCGCAGGACGAACAGTTTGACGAAGAGCAGGACGAACATCCTGAGCCGCCGGTTGCGCTTGCCGGAGCGGAACTGCCCGATCGTGACAATCCGTATTTGCCCCTGCCGACTTTGGAAATCAGTTTACGGGTGTTTTTTGACTTGCATTTCGGGCAAACGGAGTTTGGTTTTTCACTGAGGCTCAGCGTAACCACTTCGAATTGTTTTTTACATTTGTCGCATTGGTACTCATAAATAGGCATAACATCTTTGTCCTTGTATTTTTTCTTAATCTAGAAATTAAAAAAGGAATTGTCAATATTTATCAGTCGGAAAGAGCAGGGACAAGCTGCGGGGCAAGAGTTCTCCTAATAATGTCACTCCGTGAAAGATAATCATGGTTTTCCTGAAAGAAGTTGCAGCATACCGGTTGCCGGCTTGATAGCGCCTAAAATTTTCTTGACACGCAAGAGGCCGCTTAATATATTTCACCCCGTGAAAAGGAAGCTCTAAACAATAGATCAATCGCGTTCTTCATTGTTTTTTCCGGCAAATCAGGCGTTATTATCGTCGCAGAAAAGGAATTTGAAATGGACGAAGTCAAAATTCTGGTAACGTTAGCCGGTGGATTTGCAGTCGCTCTGATTTTCGGTTATCTGGCACACCGTCTGAAGTTGTCTCCCATCATCGGCTACCTGCTGGCCGGCATTGTCATTGGTCCATACACTCCCGGTTTTGTGGCTGATCGCGCCAGCGCGGAACATTTCGCGGAGATTGGCGTTATTCTTCTGCTTTTTGGAGTCGGTTTGCGTTTTAATCTGCGGGAGCTATTTGCGGTGTGGCGGCTGGCCGTTCCGGGCGCCCTGATTCAAAGCTCCGTTTCCACGTCTGTGCTGGCTCTGATTTTGAAGCTCATGGGTTGGGACTGGATTTCAGGAATTATCCTGGGCATGGCCATATCGGTGGCAAGCACGGTGGTCATGGTCCTTGTGCTGGCTGAATGGCATGATTTGCATGCGAAAATCGGCCATATTGCCATCGGCTGGACTGTTGTCGAAGATCTTCTGACGGTGGCTATGCTGCTGCTCCTGCCGATTATTTTTGCGCCGGACAAAAGCATTGCTCCGAGCTTCGGGCTGGTTTTGGGGCTGACCGCGATCAAGGTTATGGGATTGCTGGTCATTGTCGTTATACTGGGCAAGTGGGTGATTCCCCTGGCGCTGGAGCGTATCGCCATGACCCGTTCGCACGAGCTTTTTACACTGGCGGTGCTGGTTCTGGCCATCGGCATTGCCGTCTTATCCGCGAAAATATTCGGTGTTTCAATGGCTCTCGGCGCGTTTCTGGCCGGATTGGCCGTCGGCCGTTCCGAGTTTGCCGCCCGCGCGGCCAACGACGCCCTGCCCATGCGCGACGCTTTCGCCGTGCTCTTTTTCGTTTCCATCGGCATGCTGTTTGATCCCCAAAGCCTTCTTGCTGTTCCGCAGGTGATCGGAATAGTGCTGCTGGTGGTGATTGTGGTCAAACCGCTGGCCGCCGCTTTAACCGTGCGCGTGCTTGGCCAGCCCCTGGCCACGGCCGTTCCGGTTGGAGCGGCTTTCTCCCAGGTAGGCGAATTCAGTTTCATTCTGGGAACGGTCGCCCTCGGTCTGGGGCTGATTAACGATGCCGGGTGGAGCGCTCTGGTTGCCGCGTCGATTATTTCGATTGCTCTCAACCCCTATATTTATCGTTTTGCGCGCCGTTGGTCGTCGAAAAGCGGCGGCCAAGAGATTCCGGTTATTGCCGGGCAAAAGCCGGTCGTCAATCCCAGCCGGTGCATTCTGATAGGTTACGGCCCGGTCGGCAAGATCGTTTTCCGTTTGCTGGCGGAGCGTGGCGTGGAAATTACCGTGATTGACCTCAATCTGGAAACCGTGCGCCATTTGCGCCAAAGCGGCCTGCATGCGTTGTACGGTGATGTGCTGCGTCCGGGAACGCTTGTCGAAGCCGGCATAGCAAATGCGGGCGCGCTGATCATCAGCGCGGATATCGAGGACGCCGCTGAAATTGTCCGGCAGGCGCGCCGCCTCAATCCTGAAATAAATATCATTGTGCGCTGCGCTTATCTGCGCGATGCCCAAAAACTGAGAAATGCAGGCGCAAATGTTGTCGCCGCCGGCGAAGCTGAAGTCGGCGTGGCGCTGGCCGAAGTGGTCACCGCCGGCGATCAGCTGGCCTGTGAAATCAGCGCGGGACATCGGGAAACCATTAGACGCACTTTATATGATGCGCCGTAAGTTCGGGCGGATGTCGCAAGATCAAGAGATTAAATCGCCCTCAGACCAATCAGGGCGACGACCGCTAAGCCGATAGGGAAGTGTCGCTGTTTTTTCGCTATTATTTTTGATCCAGGATCTCTCGCACCTTGGAGAGCAGACTCTTTCTGGAGAATGGCTTCTGAATGAAATGGATTCCCTCGTCCAAGACGCCATGGTTGGCGATCACATCGGCAGTATATCCTGACATGAACAGAACCTTAATATTGGGATAGAGGGACAATATGTTTTGGGCCAGGTCACGGCCATTCATTTCGGGCATCACCACATCGGTTATCAACATATAGATATCTCCATGATGCTCATTGGCCAGACGGATCGCCGCGCCGGGGGTGGCCGCGGTTAGAACCTGATATCCCTGAGCCTCAAGCATGTCTTTGCTCAGGCGCAGAATAGACGGTTCGTCTTCCACTAAGAGCAGGGTCTCCCGGCCGCGTGTGAAAGATTCCTGCGGTTCTTCCACACCTGGCTGTTCGGCCTTGCCGATGCGCCGGGGGAGATAAATCCTGAAGGTCGTACCCTGGCCTGGCTCACTGTGAACATTTATGAATCCATTATTCTGTTTGACGATGCCGTAGACCGTGGCCAGACCCAGGCCCGTGCCCTTGCCTGTTTCTTTGGTGGTAAAAAAAGGTTCAAAAAGCCTGTCTTGGGTTTCCTTGTCCATGCCGCAACCATCATCGCTTACGGCTAAGAGGACATACTCACCGGGGCTGAACTCCGGATGATTGGCGCAAAAAGTTTCGTCGATGCCGATGTTTTCAGACTCAATGGTGATTTTCCCCACTCCTGCAATGGCGTCACGGGAATTGACGCACAGGTTTGCCAGGATCTGGTCGATCTGTGAAGGATCCATGTTGACCAGGCAAAGCTTTGCATGCGGCAGCCAAGCCAGGTGAATATCCTCGCCAATCAGACGATGCAGTATCTTGAGCATTCCCGTCACGGTCTCGTTCAAGTCGAGAACCTTTGGGGAAACGGTTTGCTTGCGGGCAAATGCCAGGAGTTGATGCGTAAGATCGGCGGAACGTTTCGCAGCCTTATGGATCTCCCGGAGATGGAAGCCAAGCGGCTGGTCCGGTTCAGTTTTTTGCATTTTTGTCATGGCCAGATCCGTATGGCCGAGAATTACACCGAGCATATTGTTAAAATCATGGGCAATTCCGCCTGCCAGACGGCCTACGGTCTCCATCTTCTGTGCCTGAATGAGCTGCTCCTCTTTCAGTTTTGCATCCGTGACATCATCCATTCTTATCACCGCGCCATCTATCCCGGCTGAAACAAGCGGATATATGTTGATATTCAGGTATAGAGTGTTTCCATCATGACGTACGGTGACTTTTTCCTCTCTGGAGATCCGGCCGTTTACAAGCGCTTCATTCAGGCTGGCGCCGCATTTGTTCATAATGGGGAGCATCTCCAGAACATTCCTGCCCAACGCCTCTTCACGGTTACGGCCTGCAAAACGTTCCGCTTCAATATTCCACTGGTTGATGATCCCGTCAACGTCTATACATACGATGATTGAATGCATGGAATCGATCGTATCGCGCAGCAGGTTCCGCAGGCGGTTGTTCGCGTCTTCAGCCTTTTTTCTTTCCGTTATATCTCGAATGGATTCGATGACACCCATGATGTTGCCACGCCGGTCTTGCAATGGTGAGGCAACCGCCATCAAATATGCGCCCCTGCCCTGGTTTACCCGGGGGATGAAAACCTCGCCGGTTACCGTAATGCCGGATCTTTTAAAAAAATCATACGAGGATGCGATATCCACATCCTGATTGAGCAAAAGATCCGCCATCAGCGGCCGTTTTGTATTGTAAAAAGCCAGGGAGTATTCATAGTCACCCCTGCCGATAATTTCACTCTTGGGAATGCCGGTCAATTCCTCCATTGCCTTATTCCATGCGATGACTTTCCCATCCTTATTCAGAACAAAGGTGGCATCGGGGAGAAAGTCAATAATATCTTCCAACCGCTGGTTAAGTTCTTTCAGCTGCTCTTCCATGGAAATCTGTTCGCGATAGAGGCTTGCATTTTCCAGCGATATGGCGGCCTGTGCGGCAAGCAGTTCCAGGATGGATAACCTGTCGCCTGTGAACGTGCCTTTCATCAGATTATTTTCAAGATATACCACGCCGGCAAGGTTCGTTTTCCGGAGTATCGGCAGGCACAGAACGGAAACCGGCTGCTTTTCAACAAAATACGGATCATTGGAAAACATGTTCAAATCGCGTGCGTCTTCCAGAATAATATTGTTACGGCTTCGTCTGACGTAGTTGATGACCAGCTCCGGCACATACCCTGCTAAACCGGAGGGATGAGGTCTGGTTACTTTGATCTCCTCGCCATCAATGGCTGCCTGAACCTCCAGGATCAGCTCATCGTTGTGGAGCAGAATCAGGCAGCCCTTTTGCGCCCCCGTATTCTCCAGTACTGTTTGCATCAGCGTATCGAGAAGACTGTCCAGAACTATCTCTCCCGAAATGGCCTGAGAGGCTTTCACTACGCTGATGGCGTCAAGCTGTCCCGTCAGGTATGACCCCCCTGTTTTAAATTCCCGGTTTTCCGGAAGTCTGTAAATCTGCTTCATCTGTTTCACTTTACCATGTGCGCCCCAGCGGTAATAACATTCCCGTGCTTCACTGAAGTAGGTCCGTGCAACAAGATCGTAATCCCTTGCCTTATAATATCGTGCGGCGACCTCGTATGCTATCGCCTGGTTATGAAGAAATCCGCTTTTACCGGCGGAATGGACCGCCTCTTCGTACAATTTCATCGCTTGCAGATCGTCACCTGAAATCCTTGCCATCTCAGCGCTTACAAGGGCGTATTTGCATCGGAAATTAACAGGACAGTCTTCAGCCCAGATACGCATCTGGTCTCGGTGCGCAAGGAGCGTCTGCATGTGCCGCGGCCGTTCAGACGTCGTTTCTTTTCCCAGGTGAGCCGCAAGCGTAAGCGCGGCGTAATAATAATATTCCGGGACTTCCTGAAAACTCGGCATGGTCCATAGTAAGGGAGCTATTTTGTCAATCAATTGAATGCCTTGTTCATAATCACCGCGGAAATAACATGCCTGGAGTTTACGGATGTGATAGCGGACAACGCCGATGGCAAGGGGACCCTTGTTTTCTTCCAGATACGCCTCAAACTCATCCTGGTTGAAGTCGGGATCGTTGAATGTCGAGAAATGATCCGTAAGTCCCTGCAGGTTTTTTATCAGTTGTTGCATGGAGCGGATCACCAGTTCGGATATCTTGAATTTCCCCTCCCGCACGAACTTCAGTCTTTTTTCCGAATCAAGATAGACGTCTTCAAGCGGTGTGCCATTCACCAGATGATCCGTCACGATAGACTGGCAGCAGTAGCAGGCGAAGGGAAAATCGCCGGCAGTCACGGTAAGCTCAAAACCGCGTGCCAGTATGCCAATGCTGGAGCTGATATGGTTGATAAAGGGATTGATAAACTGTGCATATTGAAAATCCACCTGCCCCCGGAATGGATGGTCCTTGGTTGTTTCCACAATATCATAACCGAGTTGTCCGAAACGGTAACCTCGCCGATAATCATTGAACACCGGACCGATGAGTTCTCCGAAGGCGACGTATCCCAGAGGGCTGATATCGCAGTTGCCATATTTCATGCTGATATTGACCATGCTGGAGAGCAGCGTCATCGCCAGGTTGACGTTGGTATACACTGCCGGGACATATAGAACTCCCAGTATCCGGACGGCCATCAGCATATCCGGATCCGTCATGGCAGGCAGGTTGATCAGATCTTCAATATGCCGGTCGCCGAGGTTCTGCCACACCCTGGAATATTCGGCATGGGCCTGTTCACGGGTGGGGTTAAGGGAAAGTTCAAAATCAAGTTGTTTCAGGCACTCAATTCCCGTTTCAGCCCCTTTGTTGCTTGCACCCTTGACATGGTACAGATAAACCTTGATGTACGACGCCCGGGCAAGATGACTTTTGTTTTTTACATGCGCAATGATCCATGATAATAAATGTTCTGCTTCATCCAGATCGCCGTTCATAAAAGTGGATTCAGCCAAATTCAGAAACAGATCATAGCTGAGTTCATAATGGGAGATCCAGTGTTCCTCGGGCAGCAGCCGCGTTCCGGAAGACAGATAGTCCATTGCCGAACGATACGCCGTGGATGCCTTGGCCTTTTTTCCCGCCAGCAGGTTCAGTTCTGCAAGACGGATTTTCTCCTCCTCGCTGTCGATCAGCGTCCAGCCGTTGTTCATCTGGTTTACTATGTCAAAGACCTTTTCTTCCAGGGCTTCGGGGGATGTCTGCCGCAGCATCAACCGGCCTATCCGCAAATGAACCGCAGGTCGTGAATCTTCAGGGATCAGGGAATAGGCCGCCTGTTGTACCCGGTCATGAAGAAACGAGAACCCCTGTTCAGCTTGATCAAGGATCAAACCTTTTTGTACGGCTTCCTCCAGCATATCTATGCTTTTCGCTGCGGAAACACCGGTTATGGCGGCAAGGGTCTCCAGTTCAAAACGGTTGCCAATGCAGGCCGCGATTTTCAGTACATTCTGTGTTTCCTCCGGAAACTTGAGGAGCTGTTTAACCATGAGGTCAACCACGTTGTCGGTATACCCCTTGGCCTGGATCTGCTCGATGTTCCATGACCATATTCGCTTATCCTTTTCAAAAACCAGCAGTCCCTCATCATACATCAGCAGCAAGAACTGTATTAAAAAGAATGGAATACCCGCGGTTTTTTCACAGACAAGCATGCCGAGGTCCTTGACGCGTTCTCTGTCGGCCTGAAAAGCGTCGGAGAGCAGGTCGACAATGTCCGGCAATGCCAGCGGCAGAAGGTTGATGGTTGCCAGCGGCGCATTCTTATGACGGATGTGATCGATGGTTTTTATAAGCGGATGCGTGGCATCGACCTCATTATCACGATATGCTCCGATAAATAAAAGGTAATGAATGCCGGGA
>CAZBGE010000099.1:0-11784 GCA_964491435.1 uncultured Smithella sp. | reverse complement strand
AAATAGGACATTTCTATTTTGGTGAAAATAGGACATTTCTATATTGGCTTGACATGTCAAACCTTTTCATTGACATAAGAGATTGCATTGCCTATACTCCGCCCGCTAATGGACTTTTTATCAAATGCCGTCTTTGTGGTTTTATAACCTGATACAAAAGGAACGCTTGACCTGATATCATTAAATATCGAAATGAAAGGAAATGTCGTCATGCTGAAACTGACACTGAATCGAAAAATTACAGCACTGGTTGTTCTGGCGGCTGTTTTACCGGTTATTGCCATGATTATTCTGATGGGGCGGTTTCAATCATCTGTGTCGAGTTTAGCCGCCAAGGAACTGGGCGAGCAGGCTGTGGCTAATGTCGCTCAGATTGCCCGCGATGTTTACGGGACTTGTGAAACGGCCAATGAACTGATCCAGCAAAGTATTAATTATGATCTGAATGTGGCCCGGCATATTATTCGGCAGCATAATGGCGTCGAATTGGGAAAGGAAACAGTGGAGTGGGAAGCAGTCAATCAGGTAACCAAGCAAATGCAAAAAATTACACTGCCGAAGTTGATGGCGGGCGGTTCCTGGCTTGGACAAAACAGAAACACGGCTGTTCCGACGCTGATTGTGGACGAAGTGGAAAAGTTAGTCGGCGTGACCTGCACCATTTTTCAGCGGATGAACGAGGGAGGCGACATGCTGCGCGTGGCTACCAACGTGGAAGACCTTGATCGACGCCGCGCCATCGGCACGTTTATTCCGGTTCTTGATCCGGATGGGAAAGCCAACGCTGTTGTAACAGCCGTACTAAAAGGCCAATCCTACCGGGGGTTGGCTTATGTGGTGAATGCCTGGTATCTGACAGCCTATGAGCCGATTAAAGATAAGGGGGGCAATGTTATTGGCATGTTCTACGTCGGAGAAAAGCTGGAGGCCGTGTCCTCGCTGAGGAAGGCCATTCTGGGCATTAAGGTGGGGAAAACTGGTTATGTCAGCGTACTGGGCGGCAAGGGTGAACATCGCGGCCATTACATCATTTCCAAGGATGGCGCGCGGGATAATGAAAATATCTGGAATCTGAAGGATGTTCACGGTAACTTGGTATCCCAGGCGCTTGTCACGAATTCCATCAATCGGCCAAAGGGAGAAATTTTTTATCATTCCTATATGTGGCAGAATCCAGGAGATCCGAATTCCCGGAAAAAGATTGCAGCCACCCTCTATTTTGAACCATTTGATTGGGTGATCGTGGCGACTTCTTATGAGGATGATTATTTTCAGCCCATCGAACGCGTCAAGGAGATTATCGGCTCTCTCTTTATGAAAATAGTGTTTTATGGCGGATTGATTATAATTCTGGCCGTGGTTCTGGCGATCTTTATTGGCCGGCGCTTAAGCCATCCCGTGGAAACGGCGACGGATCTGTCAAAGAAAATCGCCACGGGCGATCTGCAATCGGCCAAGGAAGACCTTGCCGGATCGGAGATGACCGGGATTATGAAGTCTGGGGATGAAACAGGGGAATTATTGAGGGCTTTTAACACGATGACGGGTAATCTTGATTCTTTAATCGGTCAGGTTCATCGCTCAGGAATTCAGGTGACTACTTCCGCTACGGAGATTGCCGCCTCAGCCAGAGAATTGGAAGCCACCGTTTCTGAACAGGCCGCCTCCACAACGGAGGTATCGGCTACGAGCCGCGAAATTTCCGCGACGGCGGAGGATCTCAATAAAACCATGGATTGGGTGAACGCTTCGCTCAATGAAACCATCGGCATGGCTGAATCGGGGCGCGAAGATCTGTCCCACATGGAAGGGGCGATGCGCGGCCTGATCAAGGCGACGGCGTCTATTTCGTCAAAGCTGGCCGTTATTAATGACCGGGCCAATAAGATATCCAATGTGGTAACCACCATCAATAAAATATCCGATCAGACGAATTTGCTTTCCCTCAATGCCGCCATCGAGGCCGAAAAAGCCGGTGAGTTTGGCCGCGGATTTTCAGTTGTAGCCCGGGAAATCAGCCGTCTTGCCGATCAGACAGCAATTGCCACCCAAGATATTTCACATGTCGTGGCGGAAATGCAAACCTCTGTTTCTTCCGGTGTTATGGAGATGGATAAATTTGCCGATGAAGTACGGCGGGGCGTGGATACTGTCGTCACGCAGACCGGACAGCTGGCGAGGATTATTGATCAGGTCCGGGCTCATGGTCCTCAGTTTACTTCTGTAAAGGAGGGTATGCATGGTCAGTCGCAAGGCGCCCAGCAAATCAGTGAAGCCATGGCGCAGTTATCACTGGCTGCCGAACAAACTAAGGAATCGCTTCATGAATTCAAACTGGCTACGGAACAGCTAAACGAGGCCATTCAGGGACTCCAGAGCGAGGTTTCCCGGTTTAGGGTCAGCGCATCATAGGACAAAATGGATTGCGGTATGTTAATGCTTCAATTTCAGGCCGGAGGCGAGCGTTACAGCCTCGATGTTGCAAAAGTTATTGAGGTGGCGCCTCTTATTCTCCTGAGGAAGGTTCCTCATGCAGCGCCGGAAGTGGCCGGAATATTCAATTACCGGGGCGCGCTTGTTCCGGTAATTGATTTGACACGCCTGTTAACGGGAGAACCGTCCCAGCAGAGAATGAGCACGCGGATTATTCTTGTTCCTTATGAAGGCGATGATGGACGTTCTCATTTTTTGGGCATGCTGGCCGAATCTGTGACGGAAATGGTTCGTTGCCAACCGTCGGATCTCCATGCGCCGGTTGTGGCCGTCAGTGACGCTCCCTATCTGGGAGACATTTTGTTTGATAAGCGTGGTTCTATCCAGGTTATCAATATTGAAAAGCTTCTGACCAAAGAATTGCTGTTTTCACTTTTCCCGCCAGAGGTATTTTCAAAATGAATATACCGGCATCCATTGATCGTTATCTTTATGAGACATTAGGGATGGAACAGGCGTCCGCGGGAAAGCATGCCGTTGACCGGGCCATCAAGTCTCTGATGAACAGGGAAAAAATATCTGGCCTTGAGGAATTTGAACGTCTTTTCGGTTCATCTGAGGTCCAGCGGCAAAAGCTGATTGACGAGATTGTTGTGGGAGAAACATGGTTTTTTCGTGATAAGGGGCCCTTTGAGTATTTGGCCCTGTACGCCCAGGAACTCATTAATGCGGGAGGAGTCTTGAATATTCTTTCCGCTCCGTGTTCCACTGGAGAAGAAGCCTACTCTATTGTTATGACTCTTCTGCAAGCCGGTCTTTCGCCGGACGCATTTTCCGTGGATGCGGCGGATATCAGCGCCAAATCTTTGAAAATAGCCCGTAAGGCCGTTTATGGCAAAAATGCTTTTCGAGAACCGTCCAGTGAAAATTATGCTCATTATTTTCTTGAAGCAGAAAAGGGACGACAAGTAACGGATCAGGTTGTCAGGCAGGTGAGATTTCTGCACGAAAATCTCATCTTGCCGCGATTTCTGGAAGGATGCGGTCCCTATCATATTATCTTTTGCCGGAATTTTCTAATCTATTTGACGGCGGAGGTGCGCAAGAGGGTTTTCCAACAGTTTAACCGTCTCCTGATGCCTGGCGGAGTGCTTTTCAGCGGTCATTCGGAAACGGTTTTCTGGCAGCAAAACGGTTACATTCCCATTCGGCGGGAGAGATCTTTCGCTTTATCCAAATCGAATCCGGTCGTTCCATCCGGATTGGCGGCAAACGTGTCTGGGCAAAAATTGCCGCTGACTTTTCACACATGCAGGACGGAGCGCCGTCCGTCTTTGAACCAAAGAGAGGTGGTAAGTCTGGGGGCGGAGAAATGTTCCGTGGATCCGGTTCCCATTTCCAAAGAGCAAGAGCGCAAAATGCCCGAAACATCTATTGAACCGCAGCTTCAGGCAGCCCGCCGGCTGGCTGATCAGGGTGATCTGGCACAGGCGATCCGCCTGTGCCAGGAATATGAAAAGAGGTTGGGACCGTCTGCGGAGGTGTACTATCTGACGGGATTGATTCTGGAGGCCGGCAACGATCTTCAGGGCGCCGAAGGTAATTTTTTGAAGGCGCTTTATCTGGAGCCAGGGCATTATGAAAGTCTGATTCATGTGAGTCTTTTGTTGCAGCGCAAAGGCGATGATAAGAAAGCGTCTCTCTATCGCGAGAGAGCGGAACGCTGCCGGAGGGAGAGCGGAGGTCCATGAATCCTGAACCAGAATCCAGACTGATAAATTGCTGGAGAGAAAAGGGGAGTTTCGGGAACGGGGCTTGCCCGGAACTTCTTACCCTGTTTCACTGTCGCCATTGTCCGGTCTACACTTATGCGAGTAGGCAAATATTGGATCGGCGGCTTCCCCCCGGTTACCAGGAAGAGCGGACGGTTGTCATGGCCCGGCAAAAAGAGATGGTCAAGCTGGGAACTCTGTCGGTCATGGTTTTCCGTCTGAAAAATGAAATGTTTGCGCTAAAAACGATTTTTTTCCAGGAAGCGGCGGAAGTCTCGCCGGTTCATACGATTCCTCTCAAAACAAACCGCGTCTTTCGCGGTGTCGTGAATATTAACGGTGATCTGCTTTTATGCGTTTCCGCTTCGGATCTTCTGGATTTGACGGATGAGATGGCCGTTGAAGCAGCAGGCAAGGTGTGCAGGCGGATGGTGGTGGTCTGCCGGGAGGGAAACCGGTTTGTTTTTGCCGTAGATGATATTCTGGGAGTCTATCGGATTTCTCCGGAAGATCTGAGGGAAGTTCCCGCGACTCTTTCCCGCTCCGCCCGGGCCTTGACGCGGGGAATCTTTACCGCGGATAGCTGTAATATTGGCCTTTTGGATGAAGAACAGTTTTTTCCAGCAATGACCAGGAGTCTTACAATATGATCCTCATGGATGCCAATTTTCCTGCCGATCCCCTCATGCTGGATTTGTTCCGTGTGGAGCTGGAAAATCACACGCGCACGCTGGAGGCTGGTCTGGTCGAAGCTGAACGGGATCAATCGCCGGAAAAAATCGAGCCTCTCATGCGGGCGGCTCACTCCATCAAGGGAGCTGCGCGGATTGTGGGCTTGAATACGGCCGTTGGGCTGGCTCATGCCATGGAGGATGTTCTGTCCGCTGCGCAGCGTGGCGCACGGCCCCTTTCACAGGAAGCGGTGGACTGTCTTTTGAAGAGCAATGATCTCTTTGTATCTTTGTCCCGGTTGGAAGTTGCCGCCCTGTCCGGCGCTTTGGACAGTCGTGCCGCTGAAATTCAGGGGATGGCCGGGCGGCTCCGGGAATTTCTGGAATCCGGCGATGCCAGTAAGCGGGAAACGCCCTTGCTGAAGTCGTTAACACCTTCTGTGGCCGTCGGGAGCGAGCGCCGGATGGCCGATCTTGCTCTTCCGGATAAATCCGCGCCATCCGTTTTGCCGCCGCAGGATAAAGTTTTTCCCGCGACAAATGCCGATCCCCTCATGCTGGATTTGTTCCGTGTGGAGCTGGAAAATCACACGCGCACGCTGGAGGCTGGTCTGGTCGAAGCTGAACGGGATCAATCGCCGGAAAAAATCGAGCCTCTCATGCGGGCGGCTCACTCCATCAAGGGAGCTGCGCGGATTGTGGGCTTGAATACGGCCGTTGGGCTGGCTCATGCCATGGAGGATGTTCTGTCCGCTGCGCAGCGTGGCGCACGGCCCCTTTCACAGGAAGCGGTGGACTGTCTTTTGAAGAGCAATGATCTCTTTGTATCTTTGTCCCGGTTGGAAGTTGCCGCCCTGTCCGGCGCTTTGGACAGTCGTGCCGCTGAAATTCAGGGGATGGCCGGGCGGCTCCGGGAATTTCTGGAATCCGGCGATGCCAGTAAGCGGGAAACGCCCTTGCTGAAGTCGTTAACACCTTCTGTGGCCGTCGGGAGCGAGCGCCGGATGGCCGATCTTGCTCTTCCGGATAAATCCGCGCCATCCGTTTTGCCTCTGGAAAATAAGGTTCATCCTGCAAGGAGAGCATCCGACCGTCTGAAGGCTTCCCCGGAAAAAGCGGAACCGGGACTGGTCCGGGTAATGGCGGAAAACATGAACCATCTGATGGGTTTGGCCGGAGAATGTCTCGTGCAGGCGCAATCCGTGAAAACCTTCTATGATAATCTTCTGGCCATGAAGAAGGGCCTTTTCGAGTTGGAAAAACCTCTGAAACTTGCGTTGGAAACCGGGGAGGATGCAACAGTTGATACGGCGACCATCCGGGAGGTTCTGGAGCGTCTTTTTGAAGCCCAGGAGGCATCCTCCCGGGATATTGCCCGCTTCGAACGGTTTTCGCGGCGGCTGGAACATTTGGCACACCGACTTTACGGAGAAGTTATCAGCAGCCGGATGGTGCCTTTCTCCGACGGATTGCACGGTTTTTTCCGTATGGTCCGCGATTTGGCCAAGGAAACAGGGAAAAAAGTCCGTTTTGAAATTGCCGGCTCTTCCACGCCGGTGGATCGGGATATTTTGGAAAAACTGGAGGCTCCTCTCTCCCATCTCATCCGCAATGCCGTAGATCATGGGATTGAATCTCCTGAGGAACGAATAGCCGCGGGCAAGCCTGCGGAGGGGAGGCTTGTTCTCGAGGCCCGTCACATGGCGGGCATGCTGAACATCAGAATTTCTGATGACGGCCGGGGGATCAATCCGGAATCGCTCCGGAACAAAGTGGTCCAGAAAGGTTATGTGACGCAGGATATGGCCAAGAGCCTCAGCCGGACGGAGCTGTTCGAGTTTCTCTTCTTGCCCGGTTTTTCAACAGCGAAGGCGGTCACGGAAATTTCAGGACGCGGCGTGGGGTTGGATGTTGTATTTAACATGGCCCAGGAAGTGGGCGGGTCCGTGCGGGTGGACGCGGATGCCGGATCGGGCGCGCGCTTTCAACTCCAGCTGCCTTTAACCCTCTCGGTGCTTCGAACCATGTTGCTGGAAATCGCCGGTGAATCTTATGCCTTGCCTCTGTCGCGCGTGGACCGGATTTTGAGGTTGTCACGCAAGGAAATTCAGGAAATTGAAGATCATCAATACTGCACCCTGGATGGGGAACATGTCGGCATTCTGGACGCCCGTCAGCTTTTTCATCTGATGCCGCCGGATAACCCTTCGGGGGTATTTGCCATCGTCGTGATCAGCGACCGGATGAATCGCTATGGATTGTGCGTTGATCGTTTTCTCGGTGAGCAGAATCTGGTTGTCCGTCCTTTGGACGCGAGGTTGGGAAAAGTGCCTAATATCAGTGCAGGCGCTGTTTTGGATGACGGCTCTCCCGTAATCATTTTTGATGCTGACGATCTGGTCCGCTCCATTCATCAGCTCCTGACCAGCGGAAAAGTCCAGAAAGTCAGCGGCATCCGTGAACTTGGCCTGGAGAAAAAGAAGATTCTGATCGTAGATGATTCGCTGACCGTCAGGGAAGTGGAAAGGAGGCTTCTGGAAAACGCCGGATACGAGGTCATGGTGGCCGTTGACGGCATCGATGGATGGAACACCCTGATGGCCAACCGTTTTGATCTCCTTGTTTCCGATGTGGATATGCCCCGGATGAACGGGATCGAACTCGTCCGCAAAGTCAAAGAGGCGCCGCTGTTTAAAGAGATTCCGGTGATGATCGTCTCTTACAAGGACAGGGAGGAAGACCGTTTGCGGGGTCTTGAAGCTGGAGCTGATTATTATCTGACAAAAGGAAGTTTTCATGATGAAAGCCTCCTGGTCGCCGTGCGGGACCTGATTGGGAGTCCATAATGCCTTTGCGAATTGCCATGGTTCACCATGATTTGATGGCCCGGAATATCCTGCGGAAAGTCATTGCGACGGCTCCGGATTACACGCTGGTGTGGCTGGCCGGCAGCGGTAGCGAGGTTCTGGAAAGCTGCCGGCGGGATCGCCCGGAGTTGCTTCTGGTTGATTTGGCCCTGCCCGACAGGGATGGCGTGAAAGTTGTCTGCGATGTTATGAAAAACTATCCCTGTGCGGTTCTTGTTCTTGCCGATACGCCAAATCAGCAGGCGGGAAAGGTTTTTGAGGCGATGAGTTGCGGCGCGCTGGATGCGGTGGAAACGCCGTATGCCCAGGAAAATGGTTTCCTGAAGGGGGATGATCGTCTTCTGAAGAAAATTGACACCATGGCGAAGATTCTGGGAAAAGTGGAACAATCCCCGCGAGCCGGCGTCCGGACTTCAGCTGCCGCGACGGATCAGCTGCCGCCTCTCGTGGCCATCGGCGCATCAACAGGCGGTCCCAAGGCGCTGGCGACAATTTTTTCCAATTTTCCGGCGGATTCGGAAGCGGCTTTTATCGTTGTCCAGCATGTAGATATTCAGTTTGCCTCCGGCCTTTCCGATTGGCTGAATTCTCAGACACCGCTGGCGGTTAAAGTGGCCCGGGAGGGGATGCGGCCCCTTTCCGGCGTAGTTCTGATAGCGGGAACCAATGATCACCTTATCATGGGTGAAGATCTGGCTTTTCATTATACAGAGGACCCCAGGGATTACCCGTACCGTCCTTCTGTAAACGCCCTGTTCGAGAGTCTGAATAAATTCTGGCCGTCGAAAGATTTGGCCGTTCTTTTGACGGGGATGGGCCGGGACGGCGGAGCCGGGATGACTGCCTTGAGAAAATCAGGGTGGCATACGATTACCCAGGATGAGAAAACCTCCATCGTTTATGGAATGCCCGCGGCGGCGGTGGAGCTGGGAGGTTCGGCGGAGATCCTGCCTCTGGAACGGATCGCCGGAGCTATCCTGAAGAGATTGCCGAGGCTGAGAATGAAAACAAGTTAATTTATCTGAAAAGGAGAATAAGGGATCGGATATGACGCATGCAGAAAACTCGCACCTGGCGGCTCTTACGGAGCATCAGATCAAGGTGCTGCTGGTGGATGATCAGGCTATTGTCGGCGCGGCTGTGGAAAGGATGCTGGCGCCGGAGGGTGATATTGTTTTTCGCTATTGTCAGGACCCGACCCTGGCTATCCAGACGGCGAATGAATTTCAGCCAACCGTCATCCTGCAAGATCTCATCATGCCCGAAATTGACGGCTTGACGCTGGTCAAGTTTTTCCGGGTCCACCCGCACATGAAGGATGTTCCACTCATCGTCCTGTCTTCCAAAGAGGAGGCCATCACCAAAGCTGATGCATTCGCTTTGGGCGCCAACGACTATTTGGTGAAGCTGCCCGACCGGATTGAGCTTATCGCCCGGATTCGTTATCACTCCAAGGGATATATCAATCTCCTCCAGAGAAACGAAGCCTACGCTGCTCTTCTGGAAAGCCGGCAGGCGATGGCTGCCGAGCTGGCCCAGGCTGCGGATTATGTCGTATCGCTTCTGCCTGCGCCGATCCTGGAAGGGCCGATCACGACGGCCTGGCGATTTTTTCCCAGTACTCAACTAGGCGGCGATTGCTTCGGCTATCACTGGATTGACGAAGACCACTTTGCCGTTTATCTGCTGGATGTTTGCGGACACGGTGTGGGACCGGCTCTTTTATCTGTGTCCGCGTTTAATTCCATCCGTTCTCAGACCCTGCCGAATACGGATTTTGTTGCACCGGAGCAGGTCTTGTCGGCCTTAAACGCGGCTTTCCCCATGGATGCCAACAATGGCCTCTATTTTACCATCTGGTATGGCGTCTATGACCGGCGCGCCAGGCGGCTTCGTTTTGCCAGCGGCGGCCATCCGCCGGCGTTTCTCGTATCGGATAACGGGTCGATTTCCCAGCTCATTACCGCGAATCTGATCATCGGCGGCATGCCGGATATCGACTACCAGGCGGATGAAAGAACGGTCGACGAAGGCGCGCGTCTATACGTCTTTTCCGACGGCGTTTACGAAGTGGATCGGCCCGGTGACGGTGTCATGTGGAGCCTGCAAGATCTGGGAGACTACCTGTTGCGGCATCCCCTGGAGAAAGGAGAAGATGTTGACGCCCTTTACCGGACCATGCAGAACTATCATGGTGACGATGTCCTGGATGACGATTTTTCCATGGTGAGCGTTTATTTCGCCTGATGAACGGCGGAAGATAATTTAACGCAGACAGTCTGCGAGCGCATCGGCCAGTTCTCTGCCACTTGCGAAGCGCCGCTCTTTTTCTTTAGCCAGGCATTTTTCGACAATGGCGATGAATTTCCGGGGAACGTCCGGCGCCAGAGCTTTTAACGGCTCCGGGTCTTCTGTTTGTATTTGCATGAAGAGGGCGGGCAGGGCTTCTGCACGGAAGGGCTTTTTACCGGTCAGCAATTCATATAAAATGACGCCCAGCGAAAATAAATCGGACCGGCCGTCCAACGATTGGCCGGCAATATGTTCCGGGGACATGTAATGAGGGCTTCCCAATATCATGCCGTCTTTTGAACCGGATGTTTCGCCGATGAAGGCGATTCCAAAATCGATCACCTTGATGATTTTGCTTTTTGTAATCCGGATATTTCCCGGTTTGATGTCCCGGTGAATGATGTGGTTCTGGTGAGCATAATCGAGAGCGAGAGCGGCGCAGGACATTACTCTGACAATTTCGGGCAAAGGCAACCGGTTTTGCTGATTACAGAATGGCAACAGATCCGTACCGTCCAGAAATTCCATGGCGATGAAAGTTCCTCCCGGATAATCGCCGACGTCATGGATGGTGATAATATTGGGGTGCGTCAGCTTGCCAATGACCATGGCTTCTTTGAAAAATCGTGATTTTGCTTCGGCCATTTCTTTTTCATTAGCTGTTTGATAACGCAGGGTTTTAATGGCGACTTCCCGGTGAATAAGCGGGTCTCTGGCCAGATAAACAATCCCCATTGTGCCACGGCCGACTTCTCGTACGATTTCATAGCGTCCAATGGTGCGGGTGCGTGAAGTGTGCGCGGAATCAGGCATGGCTGGAAATTGAGGGGGTGTTTTGGCCTGTGGAACCGGCTGAATGCCTGTTTTTTGCGCTTTTTCGTCCATGGCGAGCCGATCCGTTTCGCGGATTTGAGCCAGAAAGTTTGTGTCCAGGATTTTATGGAGCAGTTTTTTTTTGTCCGTCAATGCAAAATAGGATGGATGCAGAGTATATGGCCGGATGATTCCCTCTTCCCAGTCCGTAATCAGGCCGGCCATCTGATCAGCCAGAAAAAGAACGATGGTATATTTTAATTCTTCATCATTCAGCCCCGTTTTTTCCGCTTCCATATACGGCGGAAGATGATGGGCACCGGCGACATTGCTCATAAGTTCGGAAAAGTTCCAGGATGCCAGAGCCATGCCGCTGATGACCGCGTGGTTGATTCCTAAAAGCTGATCTTCTTCCCGAATCAGGATGCCATCGGGATACTTTCCCCAGAAATCAATGGCCAGCCGCTTTGCCTGAGGCAATTCCAGAATGATCAATTTGCCGATGTCATGAATAATGCCGAGCGTGAAAAGGGTTCCCCGGTTAAGTCCGTCAAACAGATCGTATAAATGTTGCGCGCAAACGGAGGTGAGGCTGGAATGCCTCCAAAGGGCGGCAACCGCCTTTTGATGCAGAGGAGATTCGGCCTGAAACAGCTGACGCATTCCTTCCCGGTACAAGATGGATTTGACATTCAGAAGCCCCAGGAGCATCAGGGCGTGACTGATGGAATCAATCTTCTGCCGCAGGCCGAAATAAGAAGAGTTGGCCATGCGCAGAATTTTGGCGGTTATGACCGGATCCGACAAAATGATTTTGGATAAATCCGTCATTTGCACGGATGGATCATTGAGCATCTTTTGCAGCCGAATCTGCTCCGTCCGGAAATGACTCAACGTGGAGATGTGGCCCAGGACGTCTTCAAATAGTTGCGGTTC
>CAZBGE010000098.1:0-11808 GCA_964491435.1 uncultured Smithella sp. | reverse complement strand
AGGCCAGGTGCAAGATATAATCCGGCTGGAATTCAAAAATAATATTTTCCACTTTGCCTTTATCAAGAAGGTCAATTCTGTCAAAATCATACTTCACATGCCTGAAATTCTCTGGTTTGAATTCCGGATAATGAACATCAATACCCTTTGCCACGGCGTGTATTTTATGATGTTCAAGATATTCCATGAAATGGCGGCTGACAAATCCGGAAAAGCCGGTAATTAAGAATTTCTTCATCATGATTTTTCTTTCAGATTGTCCTCATCGTTGTAATTTATATCATCCGGGCGACGGAAAATGTTTGTCTTCTTTTCCTGGCGCAGCATCAGGCGCGCAGTTGCCTTAAAAATTGGAACCCCAATCGAAAAACTTCTAAGTATTCCCGAACTGAGTGGGGAATGGAGAGAATCCGGAGGATGACTTTCGGATTGCGATAAAATTGCTGATAAGCCTTTCTGATGTATTGATTCACGACAAATGGAGTCAGTGAAGGTGTTTTTATGCTGGCGGCGTCCTGCGTCAATTTATCCCAGGCGGATTCCGGAAACCAGCCGTTATCGACTGCTTCAGTGTAGAGCGGCGATCCGGGAAATGGCGTTACGGCGTAAAAGTGAGCAAAGGTCAGCGGCAATGAGCAGGCGTAATCAATGGTGGCTTGCAGCGTTTCCGGTGTTTCTCCGGGGTAGCCCATGATAAAGTGCCCATCGACGGCGATGCCGGCGTCTGCGGTTATTTGCGCCGCCTTGCGTCCCTGCCGGATGGAAGCTGCTCCTCCTTTTTTCGCCAGCCGCAGAATGTCATCGCTGCCGAATTCAAAGCCGAAGGCGATCTGCCAGCAGCCGGTCTGCTTCATTTTTTTCATGGTCGGAAGGTCGGCGCCATCCACGCGGCTGTTGCATACCCAGCGGATTTCCTGATCGAGCTTTTCGGTTATCAATGCATCAAGGAATTCATTTAGATAGCGGTTATCCGCGGTCATGAGTTCCGTCCAGAAGAGAAAATCCGAAACCCCCCGGCTGAGATTAAAGCGAATTTCCCGGATGAGGCTTCCAATACTTCGTTTGCGGAGCTTGCGTCCGTTATAGGCGTGTGTGGCGCAGTACATGCATTGGAAAGGACAGCCGCGTGAAAAACTGATCAGTGAAAAGGGCTTTTGAAGAATCGGCAGCCGGTAGTTTTCAAAGTTGATTTTTTCCCAGTCGGGAAAGTCGAGCAAGTCGATATCATCGGCAAAACCGCGCGGGGGAGTGATCCGGATAGAATTTTGTGAGCGAAAGGCTATGCCGTTCACCATGTCCATATCTTTTTCCGTGCAAAATGAGGTGACAAGATCCACACTTGAAATTTCAGGTTCGCCCAGAATGAGAAAATCAACCGACGGATAACGCGCCAGGACTTTTTCGGGAAGCGCGCTGACATGAATTCCAATGGCCGCAACAGGCGCTGCCGGAAGAATTTCTTTAAGTTGAGGCGCGAACCAATCCAGATCCGTGTGAATGGTTGGAGAAGTAGTTGCCAGAAACACCATGAGGGGATGAAAATCTCCGGCCTCGCTTAAGACAGCTTGAATGTCTTTTCTTTCCGGTCCGCTGTCGATGATTTTTGTTTCAAAACCGCGTTTGACCAGTTGCCGGGAAATCATGGCGAGGCTGAAAGGGGGAAAAGGCGCTCCCCAGATATCCCATTGCTGACAGCGTCCTTCCCGGACCCAGATTTTATTATCCGGAACCGGGGGATTGATAAGGAGAATTTTTTTGGTCATGAGGTTAATTGAAGAAAAGATATTTTAGCCAGGAATAAACATATCGCCAGGCCACTTTCCGGACGTTAATGGTTGATTCGCCGTTTTTACGCGCGTATTCGTGGGTGGAAACCTCCCCCATGCGATAACCCGCCTTCAAAGTTTTGATAATCATTTCCTGTTCAATGGTGGTGATATTTTCCTTGAGGGGAAGTTTTCTTGCCATATCGGCGCGCAGAGCCCGAAACCCGTTCTGGCTGTCCGTTAGGCGGACGTTAAAACGATAGTTGATGCCCAATGTAATAATGTCGCTTCCCACCATGCGGATAAATTTGCCAATATCTCCGTGCAATTCGTCGGAACCGCCCCGCATGCGCGATCCGGTGACATGGTCGCATTCTCCCTCCACAATGGGCTGAATCAGCTTGGGAATATCCGAAGGGTCGTGAGAACCATCCGCATCGATGAAAACAATGATGTCTCCGGTTGCTTTTTCAATGGCCACCCGGATGCCGTCGCCTTTCCCTTTTCTATTGTCCAAATAAACCTTGGCGCCGAAATTTTCCGCAATTTCGCGGGTTTTATCGGTGGAATGCCCGTCAATGACGATGAGTTCGTCAGCGTATGGACTGCAACCTTCCAGAATATAAGGCATATTCGCTTCTTCATTTCTGGTGGGAATGACTACGGTGATAATATATCGTTTTTTTTCAACTGGATTCATCGGGAACCTTTATTTTGCTTATGAACTTGATGATCTGGAGCATTTTGTGTTTGCACACACCAATATGTCAGGTTATTTTTATAAGTACTTGCACAACTTATCAATTACCACAAGGCAATTATTGCTTTATGGTAATTTCCCTTAAGTCCGGATGGCCGCGATAAAAAGAAATGGCAGAGTGCAAACCGTTAAGAACAAACCAATCACGAAACTTTTCGGCTTGTATTCGACGGTAATTTGATGCCTTCCGGAAGGCACGGGAACTGCTTTGCCTAATACCTGCGCGCTGTAAACAGGCGCCGGCTGGCCGTCAAGATAAGCCTGCCAGCCGGGATAATTGGCATCGGCAATGAAAAGCCAGGCCGGTTGTCCGGCATTAACCGCGAACTCGTATTGAACGTTGGACATTTTTGAGGACAGGATTTCCACGGCATGATGGTCATTGACAGCAGCGCTGACGGGCAGACTTTTTACGTCCGGCGCTTGATGAGCGGGGGATTCCAGAAACAAAGTTGCTTTGTTTGATTTTTTCAAACGATTCAGCGCATCTCCGGTTGAATTGGCCATCTCATAACGCGTAAAAATCTGCACCTGCGGCAGGGCGTGCTTGTTTTCCATGATCACGATTCCGTTGCTCGTCAGGGCTTTCAGGCCCGGTGCAGGGAGAATAGCGTCTGTGCTGATGAAACGAATTCCCAGGTAATCGATCAGGCGGGCGCCCGGCGGCGCGGCGTTTCCGCCTGATAGCTCATCTTCTAATTGCGGTTGAATCAATCTTCGTTGAGCCAGCTGCAAAGCAAGGTTGGCGTCAATGGATGGTATATTCCATAGAATGTTTGCGTTGGCGCATCCTCGCATAACAGCATCGTGAATTGCCGTTTTCAAACCCGGATGCCATGGGTGAATAAATACACTTAGACCCGCTGATGACATATTCATGAGTTTATAATGGCTGTATGGACTGTTGCCTTGAATGTACCGGGCAATCCGGGGCTCCGGGAATGTTTTGACATCAAAGAAAGGGAATGGGGACATTCGCAAGGCCATGATTTCAAAAACAATGAGCATCAACGCCGCACGGCCAAACCATGATGGTTTGTCAGTAAATATGAAACACATAAGAATGACATAAGTGGAGATGAATAATCCATAGGTTATCCTGGAAACATGATCCGACTGATAAAGCCAAACAAGTCCCGTCCACGTAAAAAACAAAACACTTCCGGCAATAAAGAAAATCAGCTTGTCTTTCATGAGACGTGCGGGACCGGCTGCTTGTCCTTGAATGCGATCAATCGCAAAGGCTCCCAATAATCCCAGCCCGATGATGCTGACGCCCAGGTAGAAATGAAAAATACGAAAATACTGTAATCCCGGTATTAAGGAATATTTCAGCAGTTGTCCAAATAATGGCGTGGCGTTTTCAAGACCAAGGATAATCAGAAAGATACTCGCCAGGCCGTGACCGATCATCCGGTGGCCGGGCTTTAACGCCAGTGAAAGGGTTGCGACGAAGCAAACGCATACACTGCCGACTATTCCCAGGTGCAAGGTATTGACATCCCTGCCGTTGAATGTAAAAAGGAATTCGGGGATGTAAAACGACAGGGAGCCTTGGTAGAGGCTATCGATTCCGCCGCTGCGATGCGACCATGTTGTGAGTTCCATGAGAGGCAGCCACTGCACGGCCGTGACGCCAGCGCATACCGCAATCGCAACTGTTCCCGTGATGACATACTGTTTCAGGGAATTGCCGGTCTGGTTGCCGGTATATCCGGAAAACAGAGTGGGAATCAGACTAACCGTCATGTAGATGATTGCACCGTGAAAAGCCTGGGGATAGCCCGAAAAAAATAAAACAGAAACGGCCAGCGCCAGCCATACCGCGGATCTTCCAACGGGATTTTCAAGCCAGCGCTCCAGGCTGAGAAAAACCCAGGGAATCCAGCAAAGAGCGCCGGATATGGTGATATTGTGATGAGCATGAAGCCAGTATCCCGAAAAGACGACCGCCAAAGCACCGTATGCAGAGGCGTCGCGGCTGTAATGGAAGCGCCGGCATAATGAAAACATTCCCAGCGCTCCAATAATCATCGAGAGCCAATGATAAACATTCTGACCGGTGACCGGTTCGAAGAATAGGGCGACTGCCAAATTCAGGGGATTCAAAAATCCACCCTGACTTTCAGCAAAGTAAGGATGTCCGCCGTAAACGAGATTGGACCATAAAGGCGAAACACCTTCATGAATCATCCGGCGATTCAATTCCAGCGCCGAAATGCTGTGAAAAATAGAATCGCCGTGGATTTGTGTTTTACCGTCAAACAGGGCGGGCGCGTACAGCCAGGTAGCCAGGATGACAGGAATGAGCAGATACGGCAAGCATCCCAATCGCTTGTTGATCAATACGAAACGCGGCATCAAACCACCTGATTTTTTTAACTGAAGAGGCCTTTGGAAATCCTTTTAAGAAATTCAGGAATATACATGGGCAGTTTTTTTCTTTCCGGAAAATCATGTAAAATTCGTGATATTCTGTAAAGATTAAAGTAAAAGTCCCGGTTTGCCTTTCGCTGATAATAGAAAAGCATATCATCGGAAACATCCGCGAAATTGTATTTCATGTGAGAATACTGATTGTCATCATACTTGATTTGTCTAATCTTTTCGGGATGGTTCTTTGCTATGATATCATAAACTCTGGTTCCGGGAAATGGCGTAAGCGTAAAGAAGGTTGCGGTGTGACATTTTGACATGCAAATAACCTCCAATGTCTGCTTCAAATCTTCTTCGGTTTCCGTTGGAAATCCCATGATCACGAATCCGAAAGTGAAGATTCTTTTGGAAACGAGGTATTGCACGTTCTCAAGGTATCTGGCGATGTTCAGATTTTTTCCGATCAGCTTTTGAAGGCGCGGGGAACCGGATTCCAGCGGACAGGCGCAATCATACATGCCCGCGTCCGCAAGGGCGTCCATGGAATCCCGCCGGAGAGCGTCCAGTCTCAGTCCATTCGGGAAAGAAAGTTTTATCTTCGTATCCAGCTTTCCAATAAGTTCGCATGTCTCAAAAAGTCTTTTCCGGTCGTGGTTGAAAATATCATCGGAAACTTCAAAATCATTCACCCCGTATTTTTTCATGTAAAACTTTATTTCTTCAATGATTCGATCCGGCGAATGCGTACGCAGCTTGTTTCCGAAAATTCTGTGGCAGTAAATGCATCCATACGGACAGCCTCTGCTGCTGAAAAGAGGGATATATTTTTTGGGCGGCAGAGGGGTTTGGGCGAATACTTTCCAGTAAGGCTGGAGATCGATCAGATCGAAAGCCGGGAATGGCAGGGCATCAAGGTTTTCCATAATTGGAATTCTGCCGGGATTGGAGATGATTCCGTCTTTGGAGCGCCTGAATATTCCTGGCACATTGGCTATATCGTCATTTCCCAGGTATGCATGGATGACTTTTTCGAAAGCGAGCTCCCCCTCGTAGGGAACAGCCACATCGGCAAGATTGCCATCTAATGACAACGCCTGAAACGCGGAGATGTGCGGACCGCCGATAATGATTAGCGCTTCGGGAAGTGCCGTCTTTAGTTTGCCCGTGATGTAAGGAAGGCTGTGAGCGTTCATGGTCAGCGTGCTCAGCCCGATGATATCAGCGCCAAAATCTACAGCCTGCTGCACAAGCTGATCGTTTGGCATGTTATTGATTTTTTGATTAACGATACGAAGTTCAACATTAAATTTCGTTCTGATATATGCAGCAATATACATGATCCCGAGAGGCGGGATCGTACCTGACATCGACCTTCTGAATCCAATGCTGGCGAGAAATATTTTTAACGGCCTCATAACACTCCTATTTTTTTAATTGAAAAACGGACATAATCTTTGCGTTTCCGACACGGATAGAGAAATACTCGTTGGCGTAGGGATAGTCTTGCTTGTGCCATCTGTAATTTGTTAAAAGATATTTCGCTTCCTCAGGTGTGCCGACCTGGTGAATTCTTTGTCTGTCTCGTGCGGGTAAAATTTTTATATTTTGGATCATGGGGCCCCAAAACATTCCATCGTAAACCTTGATATCGTTGTTTTTGTCATTTTCGATAATATATTCCAGGGCTTTCCTGTATGACAACCCCCAGTAATCCAACTCGAAATTATCTTTGGCTTTTTCCATTTTTTTCCCCAACAGGCAATTAAAATAAACATTCTGATAAGGGTGATCTTGCATCATGAAAATGCCGGTGGAGAGAAAACTGAGCAGGATTGAGGAAAGAAGTACTCCTTTCAGGACGAAGCCAGTTTTGCCGCGGCGGTATTTTGCGATCAATTCGAACAAGCCAGCTATGCCGGTTAGGGCGATCAGGACAAAAGCGGGATATATAAAAAACATATGCCGCCAGGAATCGTACAGGGTTGAATTCAAGGCAATGACCAGAAAAAGCGGCAGCAAAAAGGCGCAGATAAAAAGAGAGACATTTTTTACGCCGCTCTTTGACGATCGTGTCGGATGAATACATTTTGTAAAAATGATGAAAAAACCGCAGATAAAAAAGAAAATATAGGGGAGGGGAGTCGAAATGCCTATCCAAACCGGTATGTAATGCCAGGGAAGTTGTTTGGCTTTGACATACTCCCCAAAATAGAGGACTGTTTCTCCCCAGGCAACGCGGGGCGTCTGTTTGATAATTTCAATAATGCCTGCTAGAGGATTGTGCCATAAATAAGGCCAAAATAGAATAATAAAGAATCCCAATCCAACGGAGTACATAAGAATATTTTGAGTCTTTGCCATCAGTTGCTTTTTGTCATGCCTTGTATCCGCCAAATCCCAGAATAAAAGAATGCAGGTGAAAAATGGGATGATCAGTCCGATTGAACGAATGTCAACCAAAATGGCGCAGGTCAAGGCGTGAATGGCGGCCATAATTAAAGATGGCGTTTTCAGATATCGTACCAGCGTGTACATGCTGATGATGTAAAATGACAAAAAAGCAATATCGACTGAGTTATAAAATGAATTGGCGAATATTCTGGGATGCAGCACTAACATCAGGCAGCCCAGCAGAGCCGTCTTTTGACTGTTGAAATGCAGTTTACACAGAAGATAAAAAAAGACGACGCCGGCATAAAACAGAAACCACGTGCCGTAATGCCTTAAAAAGATGACCTCTCGGGAATCTGAGAGATGAAACACTTTTCCTGCTAAAAAAGCAAAAGACATTTCAATAGCCGGTCCATGAATGATGTCGTGAAATATTGCGATTTTTTCCGGTTTAAGGGGTGCGCCGTTGATGACGACATCCGCGGCATACCGATACCAGCGAACGCCGAATTCATGACTGTTAAATTCATCACAATGAACGCCATAGTCTCCGGCGACGGTTATTCCGGTAAGAAAATAAACCATAAAAAATAAGAAAACAAAGAGGTTATCTCGACTGAAGTATGGTTTCATCCGGTGTGCTGATGGCCCTTATGAAAATGAAGTAGCATGGCGGTATCCATTCCGTTTGTTCAAAGAAGAAGAGACCAGATGGTCATTTCGGCACGCGCCCTTCAGTGGCATGT
Organism: uncultured Smithella sp.; assembly: GCA_964491435.1. Taxonomy (GTDB): domain Bacteria; phylum Desulfobacterota; class Syntrophia; order Syntrophales; family Smithellaceae; genus UBA8904. The sequence continues at coordinate 3,769 of CAZBGE010000098.1, read as the reverse complement.
GTCAGGGAGCGCATCTTCCGGGCGTATTCTTTCAGCCAGTCAGGAATAGTCCAAAAGAAGAGATACAGCAAGCCGGTGAAAAGGATCCAATGAAAAGTTTTATCCAGTGTGTAACTTACATAGCCGCCATAAGGCAAATTATAAACTATTTTTACAATCAGCAGATGCCACATTGATAGAAATGTGGACGCCAGAGCGGCGATGGAAGCGGCGGCGATGCCTTTGACGGGGGATTTGCTCCATATTACCAGTTGGGGTATTGTGAATATCAGAAATATGAGTCTGTGATCCCAATTACTGTTCAGTAAAAATGTTCCCAGGTAGATGGCCGTTCCCGCACGGAAAGCGTCAAGATAGACGGACAGCTCCCGCTCTTCTGCCTGAAAGTCATTCCTGAACAGGGCGGTTAATGCGAATAGCAGCGAAAGCAGGACGGTCAGGTAAGATAAATATCTTACGGATTCGCCGATGGCGGCATTTTCGCCCCTGACGGCCATCCAGAATACATTTAAGCCGTAAGTCAATAATATTCTATGAGGATTTGCCTCATTAATCAATAAAAGATCCGCATAGGTCAGAACCGCGTAAAGGGCGACGAAGGCCACGATCATGAAAACATATCTGAAAAACACAAAACGGCTTGTTCTCAACAAAACCGCGCTCCCGAAAATGGGGAATATCTTCAGGATGAAAGCAAGCAAGACCGTTGCCGTGGAAACGAAATGCCACCTTTTGACCGTCGCAATGGAAATCGCAATAAGAAAGAACATGAGCAGATCCGTATTGGCCCTCTCGATGCCCAGGAGCGTGGCGGGCGATAAAACAGCCGCCATCACCGCGACAATGATTGCGTTGCCTGCATGGGGCAGGATGAGACAGATGCCGGAAAGAAACAGCAAAATGACCGCAATGCCCAGGGCTGTTGTATGACTCTGATCAGCGCCGAATAAATAAAGGGATTGCCAGATCCGGGGGTAATTGAGTTTTCTCTGCCAGGGGTCTCTGGGGTTGTTAAGCATTGTATCAAATCCCTGCGCGCGTGATTCAGTGCAGGCCAGAAGACCGCGCAGATCGGCGAAATGCGGAGACATGGTGGGAATATTCCATAGCTTCCAAGTCTGATCATAGCCGTACAAGCAAAATAGTAATCCCATTGCCAGTATTGCGAAACCGCAGGCGAAGATGATTTTTTTTCTCGATTTCACTAAAAGTTTTTTCTAAAAGAGGTCATCAGGTTTGCTGGGACAAGGGGCGGGTGAGATGGTGACCACCCTTTGCGCCAGAGGCTCCATTACGGCCGGAGGCAGTTTGCGGTAAGAAGCATAGCCGCGCAGTCTGTTTAAGGGCGAGGAACAAGGGCTCGCGATTGTATAACCAGGCGGGACATTGCCGGAATATCCGTTCAGCGTTGGAACCCCGAGATCCTGCGCCAGGATCATGCCATCAAGTTCCGCCATCCAGTAATGCTCGCCCTCTTTAATTGTTACAAAGATCAATGGGTTGTGGGGAAGACGCTCTGGAAGCAGCGCCATCAGGGAATTTTTCCGCTCCTGCCATTGCCGCACAGGTGTGTTCCTGGGCTGAAAGGCCGCCGCTTCAGCGCCCAGCAGTCCGAGAAGGACGGTCAGTAACAGGATTCTTGCGGTTGTGGAAAAGGCCAATGTTTGTTTTTGCATTGCTTCCACTCCGACTGCCGCCAGGACGCCGATCGGCAGCAGCATGACCAGCACTATTCGCGGCACGGCTCTAATGGCGTTGATGCCGGGAAGATGAGAGAATAATAAATAAAATGAATGGTCTTCTATCTTGAGTGTGAACGCAAAAAGAAGGAAGAATGAAATAAAGGCGATCATGCCGATTTTGTTTTCAATTCTTTGTTGAAAGGATTTGATGATGCCGAAGGCAAAAAGGATCCATACGCTAAAACCGATAAACATGACGTTGTCCGTTGAAAAATAGCTGGAGAGCATTGGTAAAAATCTGGGAATTTGCCATGCGGGATGGCCAAGCGGGTATTGAAGTGTTGCGGCATAATAGCGATATAATAAGCAAACAAGCAAAGCCATGCTGACGGCAGTTACGGCGCAGAAAAAAAACTTCGCCACGCGTGTTTCACTCTGGAATCCGGACAGTAGTTCAGAAATGAAATTTTTCTTTTGCGCAACGAAAAGCCAGGCCATGAGCGTTGCCGACAAAAGGTAAAACAGGAAAACGCCGATGTATATGGAACAGAGAAACTGAACTACGCTCCAGAACACTACTTGCCAGAGAAAAAACAATCGTCTTGTCGCCAGCAGATCCCACAGGGCGGCGAACGCCAGCGGGACGGCAAAGCGGTAAATCAATTGAGCATGAATTTCCAGCCGCAGCGAGGGCGGGGAGAAGCAGAAAACAAAGGCGCCCACAGCTGAGGCCAGTTGCGCAAAACCGATCCGGCGAAAGGCCATGAAGGCGCAAAAGTAGCTCAGGGTGACGCCGATGAGAAACCAGCCGTCAAAGGCAATTTCCCGTGAGAATCCCCAAAAGCGCAATAAAACATAAAAAAAAGCCGAGCCGAAATGATTGTCGCTGAAAGCGAGCACATTTTCAAATGGATAGAAAAAAGTGGGACTCCAGAGGGATGCTTCACGTCCGCAAACCCATCTGAAAACGTGCTCCAGGATCACGCTGTTGAAGCGATCATCTCCAAAATCGCCCGGCACGGCGGAGAAATAGCCGACCGCGCGCAGAGCATAGACAAACAAACCCAAGGCGAAAAACGACATGGATGGAAAGGTGAAGCTGCGGGTTAACCATCCGGATTTAAATGTGAAAAAGGTCATGAATGATGTTGTGTGGCAGGGTCCGGCGCGCAGATTTTTCGAGCGTATTCTCTTAACCAGTCGGGCGTTGACCAAAAGAGCAGATACAATAAGCCGGCGAATGCAATCCAATGAAAAATTTTGTCAAACGTATAACTTACATAGCAACCATACGGCAGGCCACAGGTTAATTTGATAATAGGCAGATACCACATGGAAAGCAGGATGGAGCCCAGAATGACGATGGAAGCGGAAGAGATATGCCTGGCGGAGCATTTGCTCCATGTCACCAGCTGCGGGATCGTGAATATCAGAAACAGAAGCCGATGATTCCAGTTGTTATTGAGCAGGAATGTTCCCAGGTAGATAGCCGTTCCCGCCCGGAAAGCGTCAAGATAGACGGACGGCTCCCGCTCTTCCGCCTGAAAGTCATTCCTGAACAGGGCGGTCAGCGCATACAGCAGTGAAAGCAGAACCGCGAGATAGGACATAAATCTGGCATATTCGCCGATTACCTTATTGTGGTTTCCCAATCCCATCCAAAATACATTCAAGCCATAAGTCAATAATGTGCTTTGAGGGGTTGCTTCTTTAACCAATAAAAGATCCGCATAGGTCAGAAATGCATAAAGGGTGACGAAGGCAACGAACATGAAAACATATCTGAAAAACACGGAACGGCTTGTTCTCAGCAAAACCGCGCCCCCGAAAATGGGGAATATCTTCAGGATAAAAGCAAGCAAGACCGTCGCCGCGGAAACGAAATGCCACTTTTTGACGGTAACAATGGAAATTGCGACAAGGAAAAACATGAAAAGATCGATGTTTGCCCTCTCGACGCCCAGGAGCGTGGCCGGCGATAAAACAGCCGCCATGACGAAAATAATGATTGTGTTGCCGGCGTCAGGCAGAAATAAGCAGACGCCAAGCAGAAACAATAGTATGATCGCGACGCCCAGGGCTGTCGT
>CAZBGE010000097.1:0-11808 GCA_964491435.1 uncultured Smithella sp. | reverse complement strand
GATCCGGCCTTGCCTTTAAACAGACGGTAAACAAAGATCGTATAGCCGACGACCACCGGCATTCCGGCAAGCGCAATGACCGCCATCACCTGCAATGTATAAAGCCCGGTTGAACTGTTGAAGATGGTCAGACTGAAAGCCGGATTATTGGAAGCGGTAATCAGGTTGGGAAACTGAGCTGCGCCCGCCGCCAGAAACAGGCCGATAAACGAACAGGACGACTCCCAAAACGGGGCAAAGTCATTTTTTTTCCCCAGAGAAAAAAATATTCCGGCCAGCCCCGCAAACGTCATGATGATGGCCGCGTAAAACAAAGCATTCCCGGTCAAACGGGGAAATGTAACGGCCAGCGCCGCAAAATAAATAACCGCAAGGAGGGCATTGGCCCACGTCAAGATTTTCACGGCCTGAAAAGAACGCTGCTGAAGTTCTCCCTGAGTCTTTAAGGTTGCCCAGGACGCGCCATGCAGCAAAACAGCGGCAAGTCCGGTGATGCCGAACAGCAAAGGCACGGGGCGCAGCAGCGTGAAAAAGTTTCCGGTAAATTCCATTCTGCCGTCCAGCGGAACGCCGTAGATCACATTGCCCAGCGCCACGCCGAACAGCAGGGCTGCCAGAGCGCTCCCGCCGGCCAGCGCGTTTTCCCACAAACCCGCCCGCGCCGGATCATTGGCCCGGAATTCCATTGAAACGGCCCGGAAAATCAGCGCCAGGAGCACCAGCATCATCGCCGGGTAAAATCCCGAAAAAGCCGTGGCATACGCATGAGGGAAAGCCGCAAACAGCGCGCCGCCGCCGGTTATCAGCCAGACTTCGTTGCCGTCCCAGACCGGACCGATGGATGCAATCAGGGTATCCTTATCTTCCTTCCTCGCACCAAGAAAAGGCAGCAGGACGGCAACACCCAGGTCAAAGCCGTCCAAAAGCGCATAACCAAGCAGCAATATGAAAATCAGCGCAAACCACAGGATTTGAAAGTTCTGAATATTTTCCATCTTCTTTCTCCGTCAAGCTTTATCGGGTGCAGCCTGTCCAAACCTCACGCAACAATTGTTTATCAGTGATGATCTATTCACCATTCACCATCCGCTATACACTATACACTATACACTATTCCCCCGGCCCCTGTTTGACGATTTTTACAAACACCTGAACGAACATCACGAATAACAGCAGGTAAAGCAGAAAAAACATGACCAGGCTGAAGGCGATTTCACCCGCCGAGACTGCAACCGACGAGGCATTGGCGGTTTTCATCAGTCCCTGGATAATCCATGGTTGCCGTCCGGCCTCCGCCGTGATCCAGCCGGTTTCATGGGCGATGTGCGGCAGGGGAATCAGGAAGGGAAGCCAGAAAAGATACCATTTCGCGGTGTAGAGTTTCCCTGTCCACAAAAGCAAAGCCCCCAGCAGACCCAGACCGATGAAAATTCCGCCCAGACTGACCATGATGTGGTAGGATTGAAACACAAGGTTCAAGGGCGGCCAGTTTTCCTGCGGCGCGGAATCCAGTCCCCTAATTTCCGAATTAGGGTCAAAGTTATACAAAAAACTTAGTCCTTTGGGAATAGAGATGCCGTATGTTTTTTGATTGTTTTCATCAACGTATCCGGCAATGTAAATATCGGCGCCACGGGCCGTGGCAAAATGCCCTTCCATGGCCGCTGCCTTGACGGGTTGAAAGTTGATGACCTGGATTGCGTGGCCGTGCGCCGCGCCCAGCTGCAAAAGCGGTGTGACCGCGAAAAGAATGATGCCCAGTTTCAGCATTGTCCGGGCGGTTTTGCCGTGCAGTCCCTGATAAACATAATAGCCTGCAATGCCGCAGACCATCATGGCGCCGGTAATCCAAGTGGCCAGAACGGTGTGCAGAAACCGGGCGACGGTGGACGGATTAAAGACGGCGGCGCCGAAATCCGTCAAAACAATCTTGCCGGCGGCGGTCACTTCATATCCGGACGGCGTCTGCATCCAGGAATTGGCCACAACAATCCAGAAGGCGGACAAATGGCCGCCGATAAAAACAAGCAGGGCGGAAAGCCAGTAAACTTTAGGTGACACTTTCTTTCTGCCGAAAATCAACACGCCGACAAAAACGGATTCCAGGAAAAAAGCAATCACGCCTTCGGCGGCCAGGATCGGCCCGAAGATGTCTCCAACCGTGCGCGCATACCGTGACCAGTTGGTGCCGAAAGAGAATTCCATGACAATGCCGGTGGCCGCGCCGACGACAAAGATCAGCCCCAGCAACCGGGCCAGAAAATCCGTGATCCGGCGGTACGCGTCGTCTTTTTTCATAAGATACAAGGTTTCAGAAATCAAAATAACTAAAGCCGCGCCCAGTGTCATGGCCGGGAACAGAAAATGAAATCCGACGGTAAAGGCGAACTGCATGCGGGCAAGAAGTAACGCGTCCATATCATGCCTCCACGGTGAAATTTGCAACAGAATACAAAACCGCCTCTATTTTTTCAATCATTATATTTTTATTGCCATTTCCGGATTATTTGTATTAGTGTGAAGTGGAAACATACGATAAGGAGAATGAATGATGAAAAGAATTCTTGCGTGTCTTATGCTTGCCGGCGCCTGTCTGTTGGCCCCTCAGTATGCTTATGCCGATCCGCCGCAGGATGTCGCATTAAGCTATAGCGTTCCGGAGCAAACTCTGACCGTCGGCATTACCCATAAATCACCCTTTACAGGCATGCATTACATTAAGCAGGTGGACATCCGGAAAAACAACGGACAGATGGACACCAAAACTTACACCTCGCAACCAGATAAAAAAAGCTTCGCCTATACCTATAAAATTCCGGCGACGGCCAACGATACGCTGGAAGTAACCGCAACCTGCAATATCCGGGGAAGTAAAACAGTACCGCTGACGGTCGGCGAGCCGAAGAAGTAAGTTCATCAACAGACGACTGTAAAGGCTATTTTGAAAATAATGATTGCGGCAAAGCCAATTTCAGGCCAGGCGACCGTCATTGCCCGCTTCACAAAACAAAATCTGTATCCCGGCATCCTGCTGCTGTTCCTGCTGCTGGCATCCGGGTATGCAGCCGTAGCGCAAGGCGCGGAACCGGTTGAAATTATCATAGAAGGCGTTGATGGGAACGCGCGCGGCAATGTTCTGGAGGCGCTGACCCTTCCCCACGGTTTGGTCAAAGATAAGAAGGTGGAACGGCTCTGGCTGGAACGCTTTATCCATCAGGCCGATCAGAAAATACTCGCGGCGCTGGAGCCTTTTGGCTATTACTCCGCCCGCGTCGCCATCCAGCTGGAAACCCTCGCAGCGGATCAATACCGGTTGCGGATCAAAGTGGACAAAGGTCCGCCGGTTATTCTTTCTGAAGTTCATGTTGCTATCAACGGCCCCGGCTCATCGGAATCATCGCTTGCGGCGCTTGCCGCCTCCTTTCCGCTCCAAAAGGGAGATGTGCTTCTCCATCAGTCCTACGAAAGGGCCAAACAGTCGATGCTGTCCAGGGCGCGGGATCTGGGTTATCTGGATGCGGATTACGCCGTACATGAAATTCACATAGATGAAGCGGCCCATTCCGCCCGTATCAAACTGGTTTTGCAGACAGGCGAACCTTATTTTTTTTCCAGCGTCACGCTTGAAGGCGCGTCCGATTATCCCGACGCTTTTCTCAGACGTTATCTGACATTTGCGCCGGGCGACGCATTCTCCTATGGAAAGCTTGCCGAATCCCAACTCCAGATGAACAATTCAGAGCGTTTCCGGGAAGTAACGGTTGTGGCGGAAAAAGAACAGGCCAGCGAATTTAAAATACCGGTGCATGTTGTCCTGAAACCTTTGCCGCACAGAAGCCTGAAACCGGGCATCGGGTACGGAACAGACACCGGGGCCAGATTTTCCTTGCGCTATCGCGATCTCAATATGCTGCATCAGGGTCATGAAATGGATTCCCACCTGTTCATTTCCGAGCGGCTCCAGGGACTTGCCACCAGCTATATGATTCCCAGCAATCAGGATATCCGGACCTTCACTTCCGCGAGGCTCAATCTTCAAAGAGAGAACGTCACAACATACAATAGCCGGATCATTGCTCTGGAATTGTCCCGGACAAACAACTTCGGCAACCAGAAACAAGGTTCGGCGTATATTAGAATTCAGCATGAAGATTTTACCATCAGCGATCAGGATTCAACATCACGCTATGTGCTGCCGGGTATGCGGTTTTCCGACAATCATTACAACAGCCTGATTCGTCCCAGCCGGGGATTCCGCTACGCCCTGGATTTGCGCGGCACCCATCAGGCCCTGGGTTCGACAACCCAGTTGCTGCAGCTGATTGGCGAAGCCAGTCATATTTTGTCCCTGCCCTGGCGTCTCTCTCTTTCAACCAGCGCCAAATCGGCGGTCACTTTTTTTTCCGATCCGCTCTCTGATCTGCCGCCATCCCTCCGCTTTTTCGCCGGCGGCGACCAAAGCGTCCGCGGCTATGCCTATCAATCACTCGGACCTCGCGACAGCAAGGGAAACGTGGTCGGCGGCAAACACCTCCTCACCGGCTGCATCGAATTACAGCGCGCGATCCTGGAAGACTGGGCGGTTTCCGTATTTTATAACGCAGGCAATGCTTTTGATACTTTTTCCGATTTGTCCCTGTTTCAGGCTGCGGGAGCTGGTGTTCACTACTACACGCCGGTAGGAGCGCTGAATCTTTCCGTCGCCCGGCAGATTGGCGTGGCAGATCCCGATTACCGGATTCATTTCACCGTGGGGTTTGAATTTTGAAACGGGTCATAAAATATATCATCGGGGCTTTATTGCCTGCCGCGCTTCTGACGTGCTTCGCCCTGCCGGCGTGGATGCTATGCACGACGGAGGGCGCGCGTAAGCTTCTGGAAACAGTTTCGCGCCATACGATTGTGAAAATTTCCGCGGAAAAAATCGAAGGAACACCGGGAGGAACGATCCGTCTGGAAAACCTGGCCGTTGCCTGGCCGCAGGGCCGGGCCCGAATCAAGTCTCTGGCCTGGACGTTCATTCCAATGGATTTGCTGACAGGTCAGGTGAATTTTGAAAACATATCAGCTCAGGATGTTTCCGTTTGGGATCACTCGCCTGCGGAACCGCCGGATCTCAGGTGGCCGCGGGCGCCGGTCCTGATTCAGTTTTTCCGCGGCGGAATCCGGCGTCTGGACATCAGCGGCGTCACTTACCGCCATCTGGAAAAAGAGCCGTTGCATTCGCCAATCGTCAAGGCGGCGCTAACCTGGAGGAATGCAAAACTGTCCGTCAACCGTCTCCGGATAGATTCCGCGCAAGGCGTTGTGACCGGAAATATCCTTGCGGGATGGCGAAGCCCCCTGCTGGAAATAGATCTGACGGCAAAATCCTCTCATCCGCTGGCCGGCATGGATTATTTCCGGCTGCGCGGAAAGTTTAAACAGGGAAAGCATCGGGGCGACCTTGCGGGAAGCCTGAACTTTTCCGGCCATCAACATCAAAAGGAGCTGTGGCGGCTGACGGCGGACGCCGGCATGACCGCGGCGGGCTTCCCGCTGCATAACATTCGTCTGCAGCGTCCGGGACGGCAAGGCTTGATCACGGCGGACGGCATGCTGACCGTAAGCGGGTCCCTGCCTTTTCTGGAGCTGCGCGCTCAGGCGGAAAAGATGGATCTTTCTCCGGAAATAAAAATTCCCGTTAATCTATCCGGTTCTTTGACCTTTGCCGGCACCGTCGAAAATTACACGGGGCGATTTTCAATGGTCAATCAGGCAAATGACTGGAAAAAGCTGCGGCTGGCGGGCCATTATGCGGGAAACGAGCATGGTCTGAAACTGAAGGCGATGCAAGGTTCAGCCATGAACGGCGCGCTTGACGGTCAACTGGATATAGACTGGCAAAACGGCCTGGCGGTTCATGCGGCTTTTTCAGGACGAAAACTTGACCCGGCGGTCATCGACGGCGGTTGGGCCGGCGTCATTAATTTCGACCTTGCTGGCGATGTATTGGTTCCGAAACAAAGACCCGTCAGCGGCCGGATAGATTGCTCGCTTCTGCAAAGCCAGCTGCACGGGCGGCAACTGACCGGAAATCTGCGCGCAACTTTTGTTGACAAAGACGTGGCCGTTGAGCGCATGATTTTGGAGGGCAGAGGTTTTCAACTGGTTGCCGCGGGACCGGTCCGCAGCAAAGTGGATTTCAAGGCCCGCATCAGCGATTTATCCCGTTTGATACCGCGGACGTCCGGATCACTGACCGCTTCCGGCTGGACACGCTGGCGGCGCGAAAGGCCAGGCGGCGTCGTTTCCGTTCAGGCACACAATGTATCGGCGGGCGGTTTGGACATCGCGTCGGCGGATCTCAGCGCGACCCTGGCGGATGATGAGGCGTCGCCTCTCTCCTTGAATGCGCACTTCGGCAAGCTTCACTTTAAGGGGCTGAAGGCGGACTTGCTGACGGTCAAGGCCGGAGGGACGTTATCCGCGCACACGCTGAACGCCGTATTTCGCCGGGACCGTTATGGCATAAGAATGTTTCTGTCCGGCGCCTGCCAAAAAGGCGGCTGGCGGGGGAAAATAGACCGGATGGACGGCGACGACAACGCCGGCCCGTGGAGACTGGCCGCGCCCGCAGATCTTTCCATTACGCAAGACAGTCTCTTGCTGGATCCGTTGCTCCTCACAGGCCGTGGTTCGGAATCGCTGAAAATAGCGGGCAAGCTGGCCCTGAAGCCGCTGCTCGGCTCCCTTGCGCTGGACTGGAAAAATCTGAATCTCGCCCGCGCCAATTTCTGGGTCAGCCGGGATCTGCTCACAGGCGCAAGCAACGGAAACGTTCTTTTCAGGTTTCTGCCAGGAAAACGCATTACGGTCAACGCAAAAGCGTCCGCCCTTGGAACTATTCAGGCCGAGGGGCAATCCGTCAATATCCGGCAAAGCGAGATTACGCTGAACGCCGGTGAAAAAGGCGTTCGGGCGCAAGCGGAGATTCATCTGGCCGGAGGCGGAAACATTCAGGGCAATTTTTCCTCTTCGCCGCCTGCCAGCCTTGAACTGCCAGATGAAGGAAATTTCAATCTGCTGTGGCGGGAATTCGATGTGACGCCTTATTCGGCCTGGCTGCCAGGCCACGCCAAACTGGAAGGCAAAATGGCGGGCCGCGCGCAGGGCAGGCTCCTGCCGGACCGGCGCTTTTCTCTGACGGGGCAAACGGCGCTGGCCGAATCAAGCATTTCCTGGCGGGGGCAAAGGGGCGATGTGAAAGCCAGGCTGCGCAATGCGTCACTGCAATGGACCTGGCGGGACGAAACCCTCGGCGGCACGGTTGTTCTGAATCTGGCCAGATACGGAAAAATACAAGGACTGTTTCGTTTGCCGATTGCCGCGCGTCTTCCGGTTGCCATGAACACCGCCGGAAATCTTCAGGCGTCGCTGACCGGAAGGTTCCGGGAAAAAGGGGCGCTGAGTATTCTATTTCCCGAACTGGTTCAGGAAAGCCACGGCGAACTTACCGCAGATCTGAAGATGAGCGGCAGCCCGCTCAAGCCGCAGATCGAGGGGACTGTACATTTATCCGATGCGGGAGGTTATCTGCCGGCCGCCGGCATTGCGCTCAAAGACGCGGCCGTTTCCGCCCGGCTGGCCGATAATACCGTCTATATCGACACCTTCCGGGCCACTTCCGGCCAGGGGCATCTTGAAGGTTCCGGGCTGATTCGGATGAAGGGCGCCAAGGTTGAAAGCTACGAGGGACAGATCAAAGGCGAACGTTTTCAAACCATTTACTTTCCCGAGCTTCAGGTGGAAAGTTCGCCCAGGCTTTCCTTTTACGGAACAACGGACAAATTATCAGTACGGGGAGAAGTGTGTCTGCCGAATGTTCAGATTGCCGGGTCGCAATCCCGCGGGCCGGTCGGGGCAAGCCCGGATGTCATCCGGACCGGAAAGGGAAAGAAAAAAAGCAATCGTCAAAAGCTGCCGGTTCATCTGGACGTTCAGGTCCGGATGATGCTGGGCGACGCCGTTTCATTCAAGGCATCCGGCATTGACGCGCAATTGGGCGGACAAATCGACCTGCAATTTCAGGATTTGGACAAAATCGCCGGACGCGGCGAAATCCGGGTCGTGAAAGGCAGGTTCCGCACCTACGGCGTCAATCTGGATATTGCCCGCGGACGCCTTTTCTATGCCGGCGGTCCGATAAACCAGCCCGCACTCGATATCCTGGCTTTGCGCAAGGTGGGCGATGTTCGCGCCGGCGTCACCGTCAGCGGAACGCTTCCGCATCCCCTGGTCAAGTTGTATTCGGAGCCTTTCATGCAGGACATGGACATTTTGGCTTACATTGTTCTGGGGCGACCGCTGGGACGCAGCAGCGAGCAGGCCGGTTTGATGGCGATGGCGGCGGGCGCGCTGCTCACATCGCGGCAATCCGAAGAGCTGCAGCAACAAATCAAAACCCGCCTGGGATTTGACATATTCAATATATCGACAGACGTTGTGGAGAAAAACGGCTACATGGGATATAAGCGCATCAGCGTTACACCGGACAGCGCAGGCGCAAACAGCGTTTCGGGAGGCGTTTCGGAAACCATGCTGGTTGTCGGTAAATATTTGACGCCGAGCCTTTACATTAGCTATGGCCGCTCGCTGTTTTCCGGCGGAAATTTATTTTTCCTGCGATATAATCTTTCCCCGAAATGGGAGATTGAAACTCAAACAGGGCAGGAAAGCGGCGTTGATATATACTATAAACTCGAATTTAATTGATAGGAAATGAAAAACGATGCAATTTCATCATTTTGATATTGTGATTTCAGGCGGAGCGGCGCTGACCATGTCCGCAAAAATGGAGATCATTGAAGATTCTGTCGTCGGCGTGAAAGACGGCCGCATCACCCTGGTGGACAAAAAACGCCCCGTCGCGGCCCGGAAAACCATCGATGCCACCGGCTGCCTCGTGTTGCCGGGCCTGATCAACACGCATACGCACTTGCCCATGGTCTGCTTCCGGGGGCTGGCCGATGACTTGCCGCTGATGACCTGGCTTAATAATCATATTTTCCCTATGGAAGCGCGCTTCGTCAACAAGGAAATGGTTTATGAAGGCGCCCTGCTGGCCATGGCCGAAATGATCCTTTCCGGCACGACAACGTTTTGCGACGGCTATTTTTTTGAAAACCGGATTGCCGAAGCTACAAGAGACTGCGGCATGCGCGCGGTGCTTTCGCAGGGCTTCGCCGATTTCGCCACGCCGGACAATCCCAAATTTGAAAAAATCATGGAGGCCGCGGACCGCTTCGTTGCGCGCTGGCTTCCTTGCGCGCCGGTGATTACGCCTGCCTTTTTCTGCCATTCTCCCTATACCTGTTCACCCGAGACCCTGGTGAACGTGAAACATGCGGCGCGGGAAGCGGGAATTTTGTATCTGACCCACCTTCTGGAAAACAAAGATGAGACTAACACGATTGAAACACGTTACGGTAAAAAACCGGTGCGTCATCTGTTGGATTTGGGCGTGCTGGACGAACAGACCATTGCGGTGCATTGCAACTGGCTCGGCCCTGAAGACATCGCCGTCTTTGCCGATCTGGGCGTCCGCGTATCCCACAATCCGGTCAGTTCCATGAAACTAGCGGCGGGCGTTGCCCCGGTTCCGCAAATGCTGCAAAACGGCATCGCGGTCGGCCTGGGCACGGACGGCGCAGCCAGCAACAACGATCTGGACATGTTCCGGGAGATGGACGCGGCGGCAAAAATTCACAAGGTCACCGCGCTTGATCCCACGGTTATGAACGCGGAAACCATCGTGAAAATGGCCACGATCGACGGCGCGCGCATCCTCGGTCTGGAAAATCTGATTGGCTCGCTCGAAGCAGGCAAACAGGCCGATATCATTATCATCGATATGAATCAACCCCATCTGACGCCGCTTTACAATCCCTATTCCCAACTGGTTTACGCCGCCCGCGGCGCGGATGTGCAAACCAGCATCATTGACGGGAAAGTGGTTATGGAAAACAGGCGGCTTTTAACCATTAACCTCCGGCAGACCATGGATCGGGTCCGCAAGATTGCCGAAGACATCCGCGTGGAACATCCCTCCCTGACGTCCTGACGAACATCAATCCCAGACGCGACGGACAGGGTCATCGCTGTCTGAATTGGGATGCAGAATCATCCCCATGCGGCTATATGCCCGTAAAGTTCAAAGGACATGCTCCCGCGATCATCCCGAAACCGGTCTTGATTGACAAACCCGCCATTTTTCGCCAAAAACCTTTTAACGCGCAAGACCGAGCTTATTACTCCGTCATTAATTTACGCTCCATTGCGGCCGGGCTTTTGCAGAGCATCAAAGAAAAGATTGACGTGCACACACGGTTCGGCTATATTGCAGCCACATTGCAATATGGCCGATGGAGATCATTCATGTACCGGGCGAGAACACTTGAAAAATATTTTATGCAGGCCTCACGCCAATATCCGGCATTGCTGGTTACCGGGTCCAGACAAGTGGGCAAAACCACATTCCTGCAACATTTGGCCGCGAACAACCGCCTGTATGTAACCCTTGACGATCCCCTGGTTTTAAATCTGGCCAGGCACGATCCGGCGCTTTTCATGCAGCGCTTTCCGGCGCCGCTCTTCATTGACGAAATTCAATACGCCCCTGAATTGCTGCCTTACATCAAAATGGAATCGGACAAACGGCGCAAAAACGGTCTCTACTGGCTGACCGGATCGCAGCAGTTTCATCTCATGAAGGGAGTTTCCGAATCGCTTGCCGGCCGCATCGGGATTGTGCAACTGCTGGGCTTCTCTCAGCGCGAATTGACCGGTCAGGCAAAAACCGAGGGACCGTTTATCCCTTCTCCCAAAGAAATAGACCGGCGGCTGAAAACCGGAAACGCTTTAACGCTCCAGAGCGTTTACAATACAATCTGGCGTGGCTCGTTTCCGGCTCTTGCCCTGTCCAAAAACGCCGACCGCGACCTTTTCTACCGTTCTTATGTTCAAACTTACATTCAGCGCGACGTCCGCGACCTGGCGCGCGTTGGCGATGAAATGTCTTTTTTAAGATTTCTTCGGATGGCGGCCGCGCGCACGGGACAGCTTCTCAATCTTGCGGAAATGGCGCGCGATGTGGATATCGCATACAATACGGCGAAGAGCTGGCTTTCCATTCTGCAGGCTTCCGGCCTGATCTATCTGCTTGAACCCTATTTCACCAATGTCACCAAACGGATGGTCAAAACCCCCAAACTCTATTTTCTGGACACCGGCTTATGCGCATGGTTAACGGAGTGGTCAAGCCCGAACACACTGGAAGCAGGCGCATTCTCCGGCGCAATTCTGGAAACATGGATCTTCGTCGAAATTCTCAAATCATGGTTGCATCACGGACAGACTCCGCCCTTTTATTTCTACCGCGATAAAGACGGCAAGGAAATCGACCTGCTGATCGTTCGCGACAACACAATTTTCCCTCTGGAATTCAAGAAGACTTCGTCGCCCGATCAAAAAGCCATCCAGCATTTTTCCCTGCTGGAAAAACTGAATATGAAAGTCGGACACGGCGGCGTGGTTTGTCTTGCGACACAGTCCCTGCCGATCACCGACCGCGTTGTCTCCATTCCGGTTGGAGCGCTTTGAACAAAGCGGTTGTGGAAGGCGGTCAGGGCGGTTGCATTGAAAATAATTGCACCTGTCCCGATTTTGCATAAAGTCGTCATACCGGCGCAGGCCGTTATCCATACGTCGTCCCCGCGACGGCGGGGAACCAGTTCCTTATACATCTTTTCTATTGTTACCTGTTCGGCA
>CAZBGE010000096.1:0-11841 GCA_964491435.1 uncultured Smithella sp. | reverse complement strand
AATATACAATGAAAAATTTAAGATTATTCCATACGATTTGCTATGCGATGTTCTTCGCGATCGCCGCGGTGACGATCTTCAGCTTCATGCCGGCGCAAGCGGTGGAACAGTCAGGAGCAAGGGCCTATCCGGCGGGCGTCGTTCAAAAGCAGCCCATCAAGCAGCAGGTTCCAACGTCGGTTGCCGGTCGCGAGCAAGCGCCGCCGATCAAAGTGGAGGCGGTTTCGCTTAGCGCTTCACCGTCGCTACCCCGTTCCGGACAGGCAACGACAGTGCGCTTTACGATTCGGAATACGGGGGCCGCCGCGGTTGCGCGGGTTCCCTGGGCGATTCATCATTATACCGGGAACAAGACTCTGAGGCAGGGAGAAAAGACCAACCTTGCGCCGGGGGAAAGTTTTGAGGCGACGGCAAACTGGCTTCCCTCCGCCGGAACACAGGTGCTGCAGGGATATGTGGATCCCACGGGAAAAACGTTCAGGAATACCGCGCCTCCCAGTGCGCAAGTGAAATCATTGAACGTGAATGTTTTGCCGTCCGAGGCGGAAATCGCCCTTTTACAGCTTCAGATTCCGACAAACATCCGTTCTTTGCAAATCACTCTGCAGCCGGATGCCAATCCCGCTCCTGCGTCGTGGACAAGACCGGCGGCCGACCCGATTCTCAATCAGCAGCTTCAGCTTCCGGCTAATATCCGATCTTTGGCCATCACCTTGCAGCCGGACGCCAATCCCGCTCCCGCGTCATGGACAAGACCGGCGGCCGACCCGATTTTAAATCAGCAACTGCTCATTCCCACGGATATTCGTTCGCTGCAAATCACTCTGCAACCGCAGTAAAGGGTTTTGGGGATGGCTTGCTGCTTCAGGATTTCCTGAATCAATCAGAAAAATGATTCAATTCGACGAAATAACCACCTTGGCGTCGGAAAGGTAGTCGTTTCCGTGCATGGTGGTTTCCCGAATCATGCGAACCGCGTCGGCGCTGATCACGATCATGTTGTCCTCGGTGACATCTTCCACGGGAATGATCACTGCATTATCACCGATGTAGGGGTTGCTCTTTGCCTGTTGCTCATTATTGGCATAGCGAACGACGCCGTAATTGCGGATGACTTTTGGTTTGACATTTTTTACCGAATAAACCGTCAGTGGCTTATTTTTATCTGATTTTGTAATAATCACGGGAAGCAGCTGCCGCTCAAAAGGCTGCCCGTCCAGAAGAAAGATGGCCCCGGTGACCGGCTTGTTGATATCGTAAATGATGGTTTTATTAGCTGATTTTGTTGGTTTCGGCGCTGCTGATGGCAAGGGAGCCGTGATTGGTTTTACGCGGTCGGATGGAGCATAGGGCGGTTCGCTTTGAGGATTGATTCTTAAAACGGTCATCAGCGACGAATGCATGTTACAGCCACCCACCTGGTTGCTCAGGCAGACCCGGATTTCAACTGTTGCCAGGGGAATGTCTTTTTCCCAGGTGACGTCCTGCCTGACAATTTGAGCGCCCTTGATGACGCCATCGACACGGCTGTTGATAATGTCTTCTTTCAACATGAGATTTTCAACCGTTGTTCGGGAATCAATTTGAACGCCTTTCAGGGTTTCCAGCAGATTTCGTTGTGCAATGAGTTCGGCGGAGCGCAAGGCATTTAAACTGTCTTTGACTTTGTTGTCACTGGGATCCGCTGTTCCTCTGCCGACTGCGCTGATATAACCCTGAACCCAGTTGATTTCACCGGATTTGTTTTCCTGAGCGAAAAGAAGTTGAGAAACGCTCAATGATAAAGAGGCGATCATTATGACCGTAGCGATGACCTTTCTGTAACTCATGATTTACCTCCAGAGATGAAACCGTTTCCGGCTGGCATCAATAAATAAAAACATCTGTTTGCCTTGCTTTTGCCCTGAAATTCTGTTTCCTTGTCCGCCATCATGGATTTGGCTTTCCGTAAGGCAGTTGCGCGGCCGGCATAACGGGTGGTTCAGCAGGGGCAGTCATATCGGGTGTTGCGGGTTGCGGCAGGGGAGGGGGCATGGACGAGTATGGAGCTTCTTGCGCAGGCATCGCAGGAGCTCCGGTTATGGAAAAAAATTCCGTCTTTTCAGCTGAAAAATTACCGGCGCTGTCGGTGGCCTGAATAACAACTTTGTAATTGCCGTTGGTCAGGTTAAATACTTTTGATGATCCCTGCCAGTTTTTTCCTGTTGGCGAAAAAATGTCCTGTTGAACCAGATTGCCCAGATGATCAAAGATTTTTATCGTGATGGAGGACAGTCCTTTGTCGTCATTGACCTGCATCGCAAAGGCGACTCCGTCCACTCCTGTTTTCTGAACCGTGACCGGGCTGACGTTGGGCTGAAGGTCAACGGCGGCAATGACACCGGCGACGGCATTGATTAAATTTGTGGCTGTGCCTCCTGCGGCCGGTGGTTGTTGTCCTGCCGGCTGGCCCTGGGCGTCATATTGCTGCATGACTGCGCCGGTATTCGGCATAAACCCTCCGCCCCCGGGCGGAGGCATCGGCTGACCTTGCTGCGGCATCATGCCGCCCTGCTGCTGTCCGGAATACTGATTTTGCGGTTGGGATTTTACGATCAGGATCTTACTGTGGACAGGATCGCTTTTCAGTCGCACATCGTCTTCTAACTGAATAACATACGCCAGAGATGTTTCTGTAAAGGATGGATCAATTTCCACGAGGGCGCTCACCTCGCCTGAATAACCGTCCCTGGTTCTCTTATTGTCGTATTCGTCGATTTTGATCTCTTTATGTTCCCGTCCTGCAAAAATTTTCACTGTGACTACAGGATTTTCCGCCTGCCAGACAATGTGAAAACGGACAGTTCTGTTTACATAGGTTGCATCATGGCTAATGACGGCAGGTTTTCTGGCTGCCTGTGACATGCAGGGATCCATCAGCATGAAGAAGGCAGACAAGGCAAGAACTCCCCAAAACGTTAATTTCATCATCAGGCTCCTTTGCTGGCAGATACGCTTTTTCTTAATCCAGATCACCGGGCATGACCTGTTTGATTTTGAATGATTCGTCCGTAAGGGCAATCTTTGCCTCCCATGTCCTGACCTGCAAATTGTCGGTCAGGTCTGCATCCAGAATCAGGATATTGATTTTCTGACGGATGATTCTGTCTGTGACGGGATCAATTCTTGAGTAAACGACATCGCTGAAATTCTGGCAGTCTTCCACTTTGGGATGAGCGGGAAAGGCGATGGAGAGAGATTTTTTCTTCGGGTCCGTGGATTTTAAATCCACAATCCAGGTGGCCACCATATCCTTGCTGAGCGCGTTGGCGCGATCACAGGACCATAAGAGATTTCGCGGCAACGACTTGCCGGACCCCGGTTCGATGATCTGAAGTCTGGCTTTGACAAACATTTTAGCTTTGCCGAGGTCAACGGACTGATTCAGGGGGAGGGCCAGATTTCCTGATTCCCGGCTTTCATATGTTTTGGAATCGATCATATGGAGCTTATAAGCGACAACCAGACCGTCGCCTTCCGTGCCGCTCTTATCATGAATTCCCGCTTCGGCCAGCGCGGCGGCTGTTCCCAAGGGAGCGGAGCCGACGCCCGCAGAGATGCCGCCCTGACGGTCTTTTTTCTGCTGTATTTTAAAATTGGCCAGCCGCAGGGCTTCGGTAATGTAAGGGGTTTTGGGTTCAAAAGGAATATCGGCCAAAGAAAATGGTGTAATAATTTCAACTCCTTCCAAGGCAGCCTTTCTTGAGCCGGCCGTCTGCAGACCCGCCTGTCCGCCCGGTCCGGCAATGCTTTGCGCGCCAAGACCGATCCCCATATTATAGGCAAAATTCTGTTGGACGCTGTTGAAGGATTTTTCTTTTTTTATGCGGATATCCGCCATGGCGGGATCTTCAAGAGGACCGAACTGTTTTGACCAGGGGCAACCGATAAAATGACGATCAATAGGCTTTTTCGGAATAAAATATTCTTTTTCCGCGATGGATTCCACGCCTTTCTGGTGGCTCTCCATCGCCGTGGTTGCGCAACCGGTAAAACTGAGCAAAGCGGGAAAAAGCGCCGCCAGAAGGAAGATGATTTTCATGTCCTTGATGTTACAAAGATAATTTATTTTCATGATTATTCCTCCCCCAAAAATGACTGATGAAAGAGTAAATGTTCTTTATAGTTCAAATTATATCTGAAGCACTTTTGTATGTCAACATCCCGCAAAGTGTTTATCCGGATATTTCCGATAGGGCGTTTGCCAGCGGAGAAACGATCTGATCCATGGTCAGTTCACGGTTTACCAGGCACCGGTAATTGTTGATGCCGTCCAGCGAATGGGCTTTGGCGGCGCAGTCGGCGGCGCAATGGTATTTGCAGAAACAATTTGCACAGAAGGGAATATTTTTCACATCGCGTTTCTGCAATTCTTCTATCATGGCTTCATTCAAGAGAAAGTCTTTTTTATCTTCATCGTAGCGTCCGAAGATGAAGGATGACGCCCGGGGGTCGTCAAGGGAACTTACCTCGTAGCAGGCGGTTACGTGGCCCTCGGGGGTGATGCAAAAGTTGGGAGTGCTGACGCCGCAGTATTTTGTTACAAATCGTTCGGCGTTGACTCCGGAATACCATACACGGATTCCGGTTTCTTCGCCTTTTTTCAGGGCGGCCCGGTAAGCTTCCATGAAAGACTTTGCGGCGGGTGGCGTAACGCCGCTTGTGGCGCACCGTCCGCAGAAGAAAAGCGGTTCGAAGTGAATGCTGGTGCAACAGGAGAAACGGGAAAGCTCTGCAACAAAGGATTCCATCTCGGCAGGGCTGATTTGGTCAACAGTGGATCTTATGCAGAATCTGACGTTATTCTTTTCAAAATATTGAATTGTTTCCATCACGTCGGCATAACTTCCCGACCCGCCGGCTTTCGGCCTTTGTTGGTTTTGAATCTGTTCGGGTCCGTCAAGAGAAACCTGGATGCTCTGTATGTTTTTGACGATCCATTCGCGTTGGGCATTTGTTAAAACGCCGTTTGTAGAGATGTCCGTTATATGGCGAAGCTTTGCTGAAGCGGCGGTATTCTGGAAATAATCGACGGCTGCTGTCATGGCTTTCCATGCGCAGGTAGGTTCGCCGCCCCCATGAATGGTTAAATAAACCGTGTCGGTTCGGGTTGCGGATGCGTTATTCACCACTCTGTCCACGGCCCTTTTTATTGCTCCTTCCGGTGCTGTTTTGCTGATCCGTTCACCGCCCTCGGAATAACAATAGATGCACCGAAGGTTGCAATCCGTTGTAAGAAGCAATGTCAGAGCCGTCGGTAAGAAGAGGCCAGGGTTTTGTCTCTGCCTTTTTGTGCTTCCCTTTTCATTTCGGCGCAGAAGACGGAGCTTTTTGAGGTTATTGATAAAGTGCTTTTCTTCCGGAGGCAAGGCATTGGCCGGGAGGCCTTCTTTCAATTTTGCAAGAAGAAGAGCCCCTTTCTGGTTGACGGCAAAGGCCAGCGACCTTTCCGGGAAATATGCTGTGTGAATGCCTTTATGTTCGAAGACAAAACACTCACAGTTGAGGAAGAAGGTTTGCTTCATTTTTCACAGCTTGCCGGAACGGTTTTCCATCCAATTAACGTCTGCCTGTTGCATTGCTTCTGCAACTGTCTCCTGTACAGTTGTTCACTGAATGGTCGTTCCTTCACGAGTCGCTTCCGCAATAGCCTGTTGCATCGTTTCTGCAACTGTCCTGTGCACAGTGACTGCTGGAATCCATCTGGCACCTGTCATAGCAGCTTCCTGAACGATCGTTTCTGCACGAGTTGCTTACACAGCGGTTTTTTGTGCGATCGTTCCTGCAACTGTCTTGCGTAAAGCGGCCGCTGCCTGTTGCATCGTTTCTGCAACTGTCCTGTGTACAGTGACTGCTGGAATCCATCTGGCACCTGTCATAGCAGCTTCCTGAACGATCGTTTCTGCACGAGTCGCTTACACAGCGGTTTGTTGTGCGATCATTCCTGCAGATGTCTTGAGTACAGGGTCTGCTGGAATCTATTCCACAACGGTCGGCTGGACATGCGGCGTTTCTTTGTCCGCCGACCTGACCGGCATTTGACCTGTCCATCGGACAGACGGCAGGTTTACTGCCTCGCATATCGGCGCGACATGTTGTTTGTGTAGATGCTCCTCCTGTTCCTGATTTTCCCTGCCGGGCCATGTCTCCCGAGCAAGCACCGCTATAGTCGCTGTAACAACGGTCACTCATACAGTTAGCACTTGCGTCTGTACATCGGTCACCCGAGCATGCACGGTTTTTGTTCTGTGCAAAAGAAAGATCAGACCAGGTTCCAGCTAGGATGGTTGAGACGGAGACCACAAGGCCCGCCTGAATAAACTCGCGTCTTGTGACTACCTTGCCTGATGCTGGAGATGAAAAGGCCAGGATTTCCGGTGCTTCGTTGGTGGCTTGCTTGCCGGTTTTCGGTCTGTCATCGGGTGGATTCATCTGTCCCATTTCCTCCAATTGAATAATTCATATTTGCCCGGTCATGAGCGTTGTCAAGGCTTTTGCGGGAAGATTGGAGCCTGACAATACAAATCCCCTTCCTGAATAAAATTGGTCAGAAATTCCTTATCAATCACATGCTAATTCGTCAGGGGCGGTATCCAGGTTGCAAGCCATTTTTCAAAATCATCACCGCACATGGTATAAACACCGGCCGGATTCTTGCTGACGTATGGTTTTTGCGTGTCCGGATCGGTCTTGCAGGTTATCTTACTGATATCCAGTACCGGCCAACGGTAGGTGGGGGTGGTGTACCCGTTGTTGCCGTCGTTGGGCAACCACATGGTGTCTTGCGTCGTCTGGACGCGGTAAATATCACTGCAGGCTATGGCTTTACGACGGACATACACCAGACCAGGAGTTGAACCGGAAGACCATGACCAGTTGCTGCTGCCCCTGAAAACCCAGCAGGGGTCGTCGCATATAGACGGAGCGGAATGTTTTGTTTCATACTTAACCATATCGGCCAGCAAATCACTCAAAGGTTGTCCGCCCAGACCATCACAAAGCGGCCAGCGCTGTCCGTTGACTGTTGTAAAACTGGTGTCCATAAAACACAGAGCGTCTCGATATTGCTTGAAATATTCTTCTATTCCTGTGTTGGGTTGTGTGCAGATCACCGTCCAGTATGTCTTGACATTATCTCCTGTCAGTATGGCCAGGTTTTGCGGTTTCACGGGGTTTTGATTGCCGTCAAGATAACCCAGCCCCCTTTCATACATCAGATCGCTTAGTTTTCTTCCACCGCTCTTATCCGTTTTCAGCAGATTGTTCCAGATGAAGTAGTTGGCGATCATCCAGTTTTTATATCCCAGAAAATCGGTGACTTGCAGAGGATTTGTTGTACCAACCGTCGATCCGCAGGGACTATGCCCCAGAGGCTTGGAACAACCGTCCGCGGGAGCAAAGTCCAGACTTCTCAGCCAGGCGATATTACTGGGGGTAAAAGAGGCGCCAGAAACATAGCCTTCCTGAGCAATTTGGTTGTTGCTGCCGCTCGCATAACCAGCGCCAACCGCCTTGATTTGATTTTTCAGGTTCGCATAAGTTGTATTTAGCAAAGAATCGGGATGTGTACAGTTGTATGAATTGGACATGGAGCTTTGAGAGCAAACGCTCTGGACCAGTTTGGGATCGTTAAGTTTGTCCAGACCGTAATTATCAACCGCCATAATGTGATAGGCTTCCGTCAGAATATTGAGCGCCTGAACCTGGTAGGCCATGAAAAAATTGGTAAAAGCGTGCATCATGGCATAATAACTATCCTCATCCAGGGCATTTTTCCACTGGCTCAGTTGCGCGACACTGCAGGCGGCAATGCCGCCTTTGGCCCCGGGCGCCGGCTGATTGAGTATAGCATTGATTTGATAAAGCGCTTTTTCCACATTGCTGTCCTGCTGGGCGATACCGGACGCCCAGGGAACAATTTCCTTTTTCCAATCGGCTTTGCTGGCGGGGTTCATCAGATCGTTCAGTTTTGATGCATTACTCTGAATGGCTGCCACGGCGTCCGCGGTCATGGCTGCCTGAAGATCACAATTGGTTTGAGCCAGCTGGCTCTGAATCTGCGTGATTCCGTTGGCTATCATGTTGAGCTGATTTTTGATGTCGTTGAGTTCATCCTGAATTTCACCCATTCCTCCTGTTTTTTCGCCGATACCCATTGCGCCCATTGCCCATCCGGCCAGACTTTCTCCGGTTTTAGAACCGGCGCCCTTGATCATTGCTTTTAGAAATTCAAAAGACAGACTGGAAGCGACGCCGCCAATTCGTTTGGGCGAGACATTGGCGACGGGGACGGATAAAGTTGACGGCATATCTGCTTGCGCAGGTTTAGCTTCTTTGGCAACTTTTATACCCATGACATTTTTACCCTCATCATCAATATAAAAGGATGCACCGTCTTTTTCCACCAGTGCCCGGGCGGCGTTGAAGTTTCCGGCTGCATCGTAGATAAAGGGAATAACTATTTTACCCTTATTATTGACATAACCCCACTTCCCTTCTGCTTGAACCGCCGCCAGCTTTTCCGAAAAGAAATTAGCGCCATCATATTGAGGATTGATTTCAAATTTACCTTTTTTATTGATATATCCCCACTTTGTATCATCCATGACCGGGGCAAGACCGTCGCTGAAACTGCCGGCATTGTCAAACTGCGCTTCAATGACAAATTTACCTTTTCTATTGATATAGCCCCACTGGTTTTCCAAGTTCATTACCGCGGCCAGGTCTTCGGAAAACTCCCAGGCATCCAGCCAAATCCGATCAAGAATAAACTTTCCTTTTTTATCAATAAATCCCCACTTCCCGGTTCTTTTTGCCGGCGCCAATCCGTTGTTGAACATTTTGATATCTTCAAAGGAGTAATCGATGACGAGTTTACCTTTTTCATCAATACAACCCCAGAGCTCTCCTTTTTTGACCGGCGCCAATCCATCGGAGAAGTTGCGAGCGCCTTCAAAATTGGGGTTGATAACAAAATTACCCTTTTTATTTATGAATCCCCAGCGCATGCCAACCCGGGCAGCTGCGTAATCCTGGCGGAAATTTAAAATTTCGTCGAAAATCGGTGGTATAACCTGATTGCCGGTTTTATCGACAAAACCCCACTTGCCTTTGATATAGACTCCTGCCAATCCTTCGGCAAAGTGCAAAAGTCCTTCGGCCATAATAACCGAAGCCCCTGAACCCTGCGCCATTGACGTCCGGCAAACAGGCGGCAACATCATTGCAGTGAGTAAGACAATCAAGAAAACCATGGGGGAAAATAATTTTACTTTCATTTTTTGCTTTCCTCAAAATTAGAGTTTAAAATGCTGAATCTTTACATAATTTGGCGTTGGATTCAGCCGTATAATACAATGGAGAATTTACATGTCAAGATATTTTGGGCTAACAGAAAATTTCTTCCTTCCAACAGGCAAAAATGCCTTATTATGAAGATGCCGTCATCTGTGAATCCACCCGATTTGACGACGTTCAGGCATTGGTTGCGAGAAACACGAAAGACTTCAAAAAAGACAACATGCGGGAAAACAAAGGTTCTCACCCCATCTTTTCCGAATTTGCCCTGACTTTCAAAAGGCCGCTTGAAATATCGAACAATATTTTTCTTTCCCGCTCCAGAACCTGCAGGATGGTGTAAACTTCGGAAATGGCGAGAAACAACTCCAGCGGCAACCGCAGGCCGCCAAGGTCCGGAAACAGCTTCCTTGCCGTCTTATAGACGCTTGTTTCACCATCGCGCACAATGGAGAGGATTTTTTCCTTCCGCAGAGCAAAAGCCCGTTTGTAACCGGAAATGAGTTTTTCAGCATCGGCTACTGCTTTCCCATGCGCCGAGAAGATGCGGTAAGGAGAAAGCTTGCGGATTTTTTCCAGAGAAGCATAAAATTCGTCCTGGCTGACTCTCACCGGCAGTTTCTCCTTTTCTTCCAGCACCATGAAAGCATTGGGCGTGATATGCTCAATCATTGTGTCGCCGCAAAAAAGCGTTTCTTCCTTTTCCAGAAACAGGCAGATGGATCCCCGCGAATGACCGGGCGTTTCAATAATTTTCGCGCGATACTTGCCGACGCCGATTTCATCTCCCTCGCCAATGATCTGATGAACGGGACAGTTGCCCGCCATCATTTGAAACAGGACAGAAAGCATTCTCAGCAAAAGGCTGACGGATTGCGGAACGCCCAGCAGTTGGAGAAATTTTCCGTATTGTTCCAGGGAGATATCCCGGCCGCTTTCAATTAATCCTTTATCCGCCGCCGATGCAAAAACTTTCGCCCCTCCGGCTTTCACAATTTTTATGGCAGCGCCATAATGGTCCGGATGGCCGTGGGTAATGACAATCTTCCGGATGTCGCAAAAATCGAGGCCGTGTTCCCGGAGCGCCTTTCTCAAAAGGGATGCTGATTGACGCATGCCTGTGTCCATGATCGCCGTTTCCTCTCCTTTGAACAGATAGGCATTGACCGGTCCTGGTTTCCGCCCGGGCAAGGGAAGCCGTATTCTGAAAACATCCGCCATAATTTCCGTGCTGTATCGAAATTCTTTCTGCATAATCCCCTGTTCCGCCGGCAGCTCTTCTTTCTGCGGCATTTTTTTGTTACTGTAAATCTTACCGGATGGTAAAGCTTCCCTCTCCAAAGGGGCGGCCGTCAACCGAAACCTCCACACGGTAAATGCCAGGCGGCCATTGTCCCGGCTTTTCCCATCCCCAACCGTTGACCACCCAGGCGCTTTTCCACTCTTTCCGGATGGTAAAGGGCAAAACCAATTTTGCACTGTTATCGCCGCCGGACTTGATGTATTGCCAGACAAACGTATAGCGCCGGTCGTCTTGACGCCACAAATGGTTTTCCATATTCACATGGCAGTAAATGTAGCGGGAGGTTTCCCCGGCAAACTCAGTCGAATAAATTTGGTTTTGTCCGGGCAAAGCTGAAGGGCCGCTTTCATAAAAGCGAATTTTTACAAGTGAAAGAGGAATGCCTTCCATACGATCCACCCGATCTCCGCCCGGCGCTTTTTCGATGCCGGAAATCCATTCCGCTTGCCAGTAGCCGGGCTTCGTTTTTACATCAATCAGGTCTCCTGTCTCAATTTGCTCGAAAAAACAGGAAGATACGGAAATGCGGGTCTTTTGCTCCTCATTTTGCCAGGAGACAAAGGACAGATAATAAGTCCGGTTGTTTTTGTTTTTTTGCATGTAATGCTCTTTCACGGAAACGCGATGAACCGTCTCGCCGCCTTCGTCCAGAAAACCGTTGGTCAACACTGCGCCTCCTGTCATGCCCAGCGGAAAAGCGACAAAAGACATGGTCAGCAAATAGAAAAACAGTCTGTGGGATGAAGCGCGCCCCCGGATCCACTGGTAAACACCCGCCTGAAAAACCAAAAAAACCAAAGCCGAAAGTGCCAGGGCATTGACCATCAGATGATGATTCAGAAGCTGATATTTTTCCAGTCCGGCAATCAGAGCCAAAAGCCCGCCAAAGATAAGCAACCCGAGAAAAATAAACAGCATCACCAGAACTTCCCGGGAAAGAGGATGAGAAAAACTACCCCCAAAACCCTGCGCAAAAGAGGCAGCGGAATATTCCGGAGAAGATAAACCCTCGGAAAGCTTCAGTAAAGCATCCAGATAGTTCTCAAGGGGAACAGCATCGAGACGGTCATGCTGAAAAGGAGACAGGACAATCCGGATATCTTTTTTTCCGAAAACGATTTCCTGTACGGGAAATCCCAGCGAAAAAATCGATGCCACTTCCAGCCTTTTGTCATGTCCGGCAAAGTGCGCCGCATACAGAT
>CAZBGE010000095.1:0-12645 GCA_964491435.1 uncultured Smithella sp. | reverse complement strand
GAAGAGTCTCTGCCAGATGGGGGAGCCACCGTAATCGAGCCTTAGAAACAAGAACAATTCTTTTATATTTTGAAAGATGTTTTGTCAAGCTAATGTTTCATGTCATCGCGATTAAGTCTGTTGACCGGATTCGATTCTGTCGGTATAATTCTGTAAAAATCATTGGTTTTAATCTTGCGGAATGATGGACAAAAAATGGCGAAGATAAAATGGTATGTTGTTTGGGGTATCGGAAGCACGGTGGTTTTCCTTTGCCTGCTGGCCGTGCGCCTGGATGTGCTTCAGAAAAAACCAATGGACAACCGGGGCAGCCAAAGGGTGGAAATCCACCGGTCGCCGGAATCATGGGTGAATATTTATCAGGACAGGAAAAAAATCGGCGTTATTCATCGCACCTTCAATAAACTGGACAACGGCCGGATACAAACCACGGAAAATGTGACCATGCAGATCAATACGATGGGCGTAACACAGGCGCTGAATATTGAGACGGAAACGGAGTTGAACGCCGATCTGACCCTTTCATCCTTTAACTTTATGCTGCATTCCAGTTTGTTTCGCTTCAGCGCGCGGGGCTACGTCAGCAAAGATAAACTTATCTTGTATGCCGGTCTTCCTTCCGCCGAGGAAAAAACGGTTCTTCCGATCATAAATATTCCCCATATCGGCGGGAATATTTATGAGGCGGCTTTTCGCGGCGGTTTGAAAATAAACCAAAAACGGAATTTTAGTATTTTTGATCCATCAACGCTGGGGATGCGCGAAATAGCCGTTACGCGCCAAGCTGATGAAATAATTCCAGTTATGGGAGGGCGCGTCTTGACGCAAAAATTCTGCGCCGATTTCATGGGCGCGAAAAATTGCGCCTGGCTGGCTAAAGACGGGGAAGTGCTGAAAGAATCCGGAATGCTGGGGATGACCATGGAAAAAGTCAGCGTGGAGAAAGCGCGGGAAGGAATAGCTGAAAACGGCGCGGTTGATTTTACGCAAGTTGCTTCGATCGCGTCCAATCAAAAAATTACCGATCCGCCGCAACTTACCGCCATTGAAATCAAAATTAAAGGCGTTCGTGATTTACCCATCCTTCTTGAAGGCGGACGGCAAAAGTTTTCCCGTGATATTTTAACGATAACCCGCGAATCGGCGCCCGATGGCGTGTTACAAAATGTGCCGGCGATTTTTCAGAAGTATCTTCAATCGTCGCCGCTTGTTCAAGCCAATGCGCCGGAAATGAAAAAGCAGGTGGAAAGCATTATTCTTCCTGCCGACAGTTCCTCCGTCAGACTGCGAAAGATCGTTTCCTGGGTATACCGCTCCATTGAAAAAAAACCGGTGCTTTCCGTTCCCAACGCCCTGGAAGTCTTGAAAAACAGGACCGGCGACTGCAATGAGCACGCGGTATTGACTGCCGCCCTGCTGCGCGCCGCGGGGATTCCCGCGCAAATTGAAACAGGGCTGGTTTATCTCAAAGGCCGTTTTTATTACCACGCCTGGAATGTGGCTTATGTTGGGCAATGGGTTACAGTGGATGCTGTTTTTAACCAGATTCCGGCCGACGTTACCCATATTCGTCTGGCACGCGGCGAAGGCGGAGAACAATTGGATTTAATTGGTGTTATGGGTAAAATAAACTTGGAGGTCATTGCGATAAAAAATGATTGAACTTACCAATCTGACGAAGGATTACGGAACAACGCTGGCCGTAAATAATTTGAGTCTGGATGTGTCTTCCGGAGAAATTTATGGATTCATCGGTCCCAATGGCGCAGGGAAAACCACAACCATCCGCATGATGGGCGGGATCATCGAACCAACATCTGGAAGTATTACGATCGCCGGAATCGATGTCAGAAAAAACCCGGTGGCGGCTAAACAGATTATCGGATTTGTGCCGGACAGGCCGTTTCTTTATGAAAAGCTGACCGGAATGGAATTTCTCAAGTTTATTTCCGACTTGTATCATGTGGATCTTCAAATTTTTTCACGCCGATCGGAGGAACTGTTAAAACAGTTCGCGCTTTGGGATTGGGCGGATGAGATTATTGAGGCCTATTCACACGGGATGAAACAGAGGCTGATTATTGCCGCCGCGCTGCTTCACGACCCGCAAGTGATGGTCATCGACGAACCGATGGTCGGTTTGGATCCGGAAGCCGTGCGGATGGTCAAAGATATTTTGAAAGGATTGGCCGCGCAAAATGTCACTATCTTTGTATCAACACATACTCTGAGTCTTGCCGAGGACCTATGCGACAGAATCGGTGTCATCCATAAAGGAACCCTTCTGGCGCAAGGCACTGTCGCCGAACTGAATCTTGCCGCCAAAACCGGCGAGGCCCGTCTGGAAGAAGTATTTTTAACTCTAGTCCGGGAGGTGGAATAGAGTTAAAAAACGGGGACATCATGGATTACTTTCCGTATCTTCTTCATATGAGCAATTTGCTTCTGAATCAGAGCTTGTGTGCCGATGTCTTCAAAGTAGGTGCTGGAGACTTGAAGATGTTCTGGCGCAGACCATAGAAACTTGGAATAATACATTCGAAAATATTCTTTATGGTTATTTGACATATTCTCCACCATTATATATAGGTGCTACGGTATGTTGTTGATTACCCAACGGAAGGAGAATATATGGCTGAAAAATTAGCAAGCAAAGAGTGGGAGCCGAAAATAGCCGCCATCGTCTGCAACTGGTGTACTTACGCGGGAGCTGATCTGGCTGGTATCAGCAGAATTCAGTATCCGCCAAATGTGAGAATTATCCGCGTTCCCTGCACGGGAAGAATAAATCCCTTTTACATAGTCAAGGCACTTCAGGAAGGGGCAGACGGCGTTCTGGTTTCCGGTTGTCATCCGGGGGAATGTCACTATATATCAGGAAATTTAGTGGCTCGACGAAAGTTTGTGATGTTAAAAAGTTTTCTGAATTATATCGGCGTGGAAGGCGACAGAACAATGTTTACATGGGTTTCCGCCTCCGAAGGCGACAGATTTGCACAGGTTATCAAGGGAGTTACGGCCAGAGTCAAGGCGCTGGGGCCTGCGACCAAGCTGGTGAAAAAACTGTAGGAAGAATCTGGTTTGCCATAGATTATTGTCGTTGGATCGTGTTTTCCTGACTCTAAGAGTAAAGATGATCACAAGTCATTAACTTTTGATGACAGTTTCTCTGGTCCTTATGGAAAATAGAAACACAAAAAACAACTCCATGCATTGGCACATGGCGGTGCAGATTATTGATTATCGGATGAAATACTGACTTTTTTGTTCTTCCTGAACGGCTACGGTTGAAAATCACTACTGTCCGGAATAATCCGTGAATAAGTTCAGCTGGTTATTGTTTTCGACCATGTTGTTTGTGTAATCATAAAATGTAAGTAGCTGAAACATGGACGCTCTTTCAAATAAGGAGATACTCAAAACCTGTAATATTGTGTAGAGACTTTCCTGGAGATTCAGCCGTTTCTTGATGATCGCCACGATCAGGTAAACAGAAACAGCAATCCAGATTTGTGTTTTCACCGCGTTCTCCGAAGCGCCAAAAAAACTTTTGATGCGCAGGTGCTGCTTGATCCATTTGAAAAAAAGCTCTACTTGCCATCGTTGTTTGTAAAGTTGTGCGAAAGCCATAATGCGAAACTGGTCCAGGCAGGTGAAATTCTTGACGCTGAAATTGTCTTGATAACGCGCAACACAACGCTGAAAGGTCTTTAACGGCATGAAGTCCATGATCTGGGTAAATACAAGCGGGCCTGTATACATGAGCGCTCCTTCCAGGAAATATTCTTCGAGAAGGTTTACAAATTCCGCTATGCATTTTCAAGTCGAGGACAAGCATAAATGGTATCTTTTTAATGAAATATGTTAAGCTCTTACAAATTTTACGTACTAACTATTCCGGACAGTAGTGTGACAGCATAAAAAAAGTAAATAGGGAAATGAGCATGTCTCGGTACAAGATAATTATGTCTGTTGCTGGAAATCACAAAAAAGTATAAAAGCTAAAATTATTATCTTTGGTGAATTACCGCTGATTAGACAAAATATAAGGCAATGGAGGTTTTTCATGCGTAAGATTTTGCTTTTTGTTGCTTTAGTCATTGTGCTGGCTGTGCCGCTTTATGCCGCGCAATCGACGATCAAGATTGCCGAAGGTTCCGCCTGCATGGGAGATGACAAGTCGCGCAAACAGACGGAAACCGCAGCGCTGGCCGATGCCAAGAGAAACGCCGCCGAGTCGATCAAAACCTATGTGTCGTCCGCGACCGAAGTGAAGGACTTTGAACTTCAGAAAGACCTGGTGTCCGCTTACGCCAACGCAGCCGTCGAAGTGCTCGAGACGCTCGAAAAGAGCTGGTACAAGGATCCGGCGCAGGGTGACTGCTTCAAGATCAAATTGAAGACGGAAGTCATTCCTGATGAAAAGGCAATGAAGAAGGCCAGGGAAAAAGCCAGCGATGCTGCCGGTGATGATCCGTCTTTGCCCCTGACCGTGAGAGTCTGGACGGATAAAACATCTTATTTGGCGGGCGAGAAAATCAAAATTTATCTCAAGGGCAACAAGCCTTTCTTTGCGCGGGTGATTTACCGGGACGCGTCCAAAACCAGTATGCAGCTCTTGCCCAATCCCTACCGGCGGGATAACTACTTTCAGGGCGGCGCGGTTTATGAAATTCCCTCCGGCAATGATAGATTTGAACTGGAAGTGAACCCGCCTTTCGGCGAGGAAAGCATTGTTGTTTATGCCAGCGTCTCCGAACTGGGCGATTTGAACCTTAAGGAAGAAGGCGGCGTCTATACCGTTAAAACAAAAGTAAGGGATATCGGCATCAAGACACGCGGCGTTAAGCTGAAGGAAACCGCCGGTGAAAAAGCCGGGCAGAACGCGGAATTTTCCGAAGTTCAGGCGGTTGTGAAAACAAAAAACAAGTAAAAGGAAATATTATTGCATTTTCTCATCCCGAAATCACCGGCATCGGATGACAGCAGGCGCTGGGAGGTTTCTGCTTTCCGGAGTCTACTGACCTTGTGTCTGGCGCTTTTTCTTGCTTCCTGCACGGCCAAACCTCTTCTTACGGCAAAGGGCGCCGATCTGTTCCGGGAAATCCGGCAAGACGCTCCGGTTGTGAACAGAGTGGATATCTCGCCTGACGGAAGATATGTCCTGTCCGGCGGTTTTGACTCCTTTATCCTCTGGGATATTGCGCAGGGGAAAAAAGTGCAAACCTTTCAGCATCTCAAGGGGTTTACCGGTTTTACAACCGCGGTTGCCTTTTCCCCGGATGGAAAATATTTTGCCTCCGGCGGCAAAGGGCTGAAACTCTGGGATATGGCTACAAAGCAGGAAGTCATGACCTTTGAAGACGACAGTATGGTGGCATCCATTGCTTTTTCCCCGGACGGGAAACAAGTTTTATGCGGAGGGCTTGCGTCCAACGGCCCCGATTCCGATTCTCCGAATATCAAGATATACGACGCGGCGACGGGAGATGAAATCAGGGATTTCAGATTAAAGAACACCGTCTGGTCGCCGGCCTATTCTCCGGATGGAAAGTATGTTTTATCCGGCTGCGATCAGGCCAAAATATACTTATGGAATGCATCAACGGGAAAGCTTAAAAAAACAGCGGAGGGCAGCACGGCTTTTATCGGCAGCGTGTTTTCCGTCGCCTACTCTCCGGATGGGAAACAGGCGTTGACCGGCGGATCGGACAACAGCGTCAGGCTCTGGGACGCAAAGCGGTTAAAAGAGATCAGGAAATTTGCCGGTCATACGGGCATTGGCGGAGTCTGGTCCGTATCTTTTTCTCCGGACGGGAAGCATGTTTCGTCAGCCGGATTTGACGGCAAGATCATCATCTGGGATGTGGCAACAGGCGCTCCCTGGAAAATGTTGGCGGGACATACGGGAAAGATGGGCGCGTCGGCCAGATATTCTCCCGACGGCAGGCATCTGATCTCGGCGGGCGATGCTTCCACAAAGATATGGGATGTTTCCACCGGAGAAGAAATCGCTTCCATGATTGCTTTTGAAGACGGCGAATGGATTATTACGACAGCAAATGGTTATTACAACTCATCTCCTAAAGGCGATCAGTATCTTAACATTAAAGTCAGCGGCAAGGATTACAGCATCGAACAGTTGCGGGAGAGTTTTTACCGCCCCGACCTTGTTGTGCTTGCGCTGGGGGGCGGGTCATTGAAGGAACTCAAAAAGGTGGCGGATGTCAAACAGCCTCCGGTTATCGCCATTGTAGATACGCCCAAAAGTGTTGATAAAAGCGACGCCGAGATTACGCTGAAAATCACCGATGCCGGAGGAGGAATCGGCGATATCCGGTTTTATCTTAACGGCTCCGCCGTTATGCTGGACAGTTCCAGAGGTGTGAAATTGGTTACATCCGGCGCGAATGAAATCCGGAAAACCTACCAGCTGAAACTTTCCAGCGGCGTAAACGCGATCAAGGCCGTTGCCTTTAACGCCGACAATACCATGCAGAGCAACGCCGCCGTGCATGAAATTTCGGCGGCGTTCAAAGCCGTCGCGAAACCCTCTCTTTATGCGCTGGTTATCGGTATCAACGATTATAAAAATCCGAGGCTCCAGTTGAACCATGCCGTCGCGGATGCAACCCTCTTTGCCGACACGCTGAAGGAGGGCGCCCTGTCCCTGTTTGAGAAAGTGGAAGTAAAAAAACTTGTTTCGCCGGA
Organism: uncultured Smithella sp.; assembly: GCA_964491435.1. Taxonomy (GTDB): domain Bacteria; phylum Desulfobacterota; class Syntrophia; order Syntrophales; family Smithellaceae; genus UBA8904. The sequence goes on along the minus strand of CAZBGE010000095.1, from coordinate 5,934 downwards.
AGAAACAACAAGAGAAAATATTTTGAAAACAATAGAGGCCATGCGGTCGTTGAATCCCGATGACCTGTTTGTCTTCTATGTGGCCAGCCACGGAACGGTTGACGACGGAGAATATTATTTGATCACGTCGAATGTCGGATCGACCCGGACGGAAAAGCTCAAGACGGACGCCATCGGCCAGTCGGTTTTCAAGAAGCTGCTCAGCAATATCTCCGCCACAAAGAAACTGATCATCATCGACACCTGCAATGCGGGGGCTCTGGGCGAGGCCATTCAGGTGGCCATGCTGACGCGCGGCATGAGCGAAGACACGGCGATGAAGATCCTGAGCCGGGCGGTGGGTTCGACCATTCTTTCTGCTTCCACATCCATGCAGGAAGCGCTGGAGGGCTATCAGGGTCACGGACTGTTTACGTACGTGCTGGCCGAGGGATTGCGGGGAAAGGCCGACAGGGGGAATACGGGTTACGTCAAAACGACGGAGCTGGCGGATTATGTGGACAATGAAGTTCCCGCGCTGGCGGAGAAGATCTTCAAGAAAGCCCAGTATCCGACAATCTCCATCAGCGGGCAGACCTTTCCGATCGGAAAGGTGAGGTAAAACTCAATGACAAAGTAATGGAGCTAAAAGATGAAAAGGATGTGGGTGTTTTCTTCGTTGATGCTGTTTTTATCTGCATCTTTAGTTATGATTCAGGTTTCATTTGCGCAGAATCATGAGCCTTTGAAAGTTGCAATCATCTTTGGCATTGGCGGTAGGGGAGACGGTGGGTTTAACGATTCCGCATACAACGGTCTGGAAAAGGCTGTTGCCGAGCTGGGCGTGAAAGCTGTCTATGTCGAGCGCAGGAGAAATCTGGAGTTGGAGCATGCCATCAATGAGGCGGCGGCTTCCGATGCGGGGATGATTATCGGCGTTGGATTTTCCTTTTCGGAGAAGCTCCATAAACTGGCCGTACAATATCCCGATAAAAAATTTGTTTGTGTTGACTATAGCGTGAAGTATGACGACAAGGGACGGATAGCGCCGCTGCCTTCCAATCTGGCCGGACTTACGTTCAGGGAGGAGGAAGGCTCTTATCTGGTCGGAGCGATTGCGGCCCTGAAAAGCAGAACGGGCAAAATCGGTTTTATCGGCGGCATGGACAGTCCGATCATCCGTAAATTTCAGGCGGGCTATCTGGCCGGTGCGCGTGCTGTCCGGCCGGGCATCCGCGTGTCTTCAAAATACGCGGGGATCACCGGTCAGGCGTTTAATGATCCGCAAAAAGGGTATCAAATCGCCATGCGCTTGTACAAAGATGGAGCGGATATCATTTACCACGCGGCGGGCGGGACGGGGACCGGTCTATTTGAGGCCGCGAAAAAGATGAATCGTCTGGCCATCGGCGTGGATATTGATCAGAGCGTACAGGCGCCGGTATTTGTCCTGACCAGCATGCTAAAGAACATTGATGTGGCCGTATTCGAGAGTGTCAAAGCCTGTGCGCGGGGAAACTTTTCCGGTGGCCTGAAAACCTTCGGGCTAAAAGAGCATGGCGTTGGATTTGTTTATAATGCGCAAAACAGAAAGATGATTTCTGAAGATATTTATAATCGGGTTTTGGTGTTGCGCGATAAAATTATTGCGGGGGAGTTGATCGTTCCCGTTGAAAGCGGCCATCGGACGCTGTTTTCCCGTCAGGAAGTGCAGGAGCTTCTGTCCCGATTGCAGTTGGAGATTACGACGGCATTGAACAAACTGGACGGAGATATCCAGCAAAGCGCGGCGGCCCTGTTTGGCAGGGATTTAAAGGGGGAGATTGCCCGGGATGTGCTCAAAGGACTCTACAGGGCGAATCCCTACATTATTGACTGCGAAACGGTGAGCAATGCCGGAATCATGGTGGCCGTGGAGCCGCCCGCGCAGCGGGCGTCCGAAGGCGCCGACATCAGTATGCAGGACCACATGGTAAAGCTGTTCAAAACCCGTCAGCCGGTGATGAGCGGATCTTTTCGTTCCGTGGAAGGCCCTCAGGCGGTTGTCATTCACTATCCCATCTTTTCGGCGGACCATTGGTTTTCGGGGTCGGTTGCGGCGCTCTTTGCTCCGGAATACTTGTTGGCCGGAATTATCGGGCCGGTTGCCTCCAACCTGCCGGTTGATATTTTTCTGATGCAAATCGATGGCCTGATCATCTACGATGTGGATACGAAACAGATCGGGCGTAATGTCTTTACCGATCCGTTGTATAGGCCTTTTCCGGACGTGATTGCTTTTGCCAGAAAAATGGCTGCGGGCCGGGAAGGTGAGGGCGCTTACAGTTTTTATCAGAAAGGAATGGATGCTCCGGTAGCCAAGACGGCCTACTGGCAGACGGTTGTCCTGCACGGCACGCCGTGGCGTCTGGCGATCGCCTGCGCTGCGGACCGTATCGAAAAATAAAGGCGAAAAAAGTCTTGCGAGTCTTGCAGCTTGATATATTAATGAAAACAGGCTATACAAACAACCGGTAATGAACAGAGCTTCAGTTCAACAAGGCTTTAATATGGCTTCAAAAGAACCGGAAAAATGGTTGAAAATTGAAATAACGGCTTCCGCGGAGCTGATGGATGCCTTGAGTAACTTTCTGGAAGAAACAGGCGCACAGGGTGTGTTTTCAGAGTCGTTATTGCCGTCCGGTGTCAATGATTTTCCGGAACCTGCAGGGGTTGAAGTCGTTAACGCCTTCTTTCCCGTGGATGTCCGCAGTGAGAAGCGTATCAGCGCCGTTCGACAATATCTGAAAAGCCTTGAAGAAATATTTCCCGGTATGGAAGCGCCTGCGCTGGCCACGGAAATTATCACCGATCCTGATTGGGGCGAACAGTGGAAAAAGTATTTTAAGCCGATTCGCGTCTGCAAAAATATCGTGGTCAAGCCGACCTGGGAAAGATATACGCCCGACAGCCGCGACATTGTAGTGGAAATTGATCCGGGCATGGCTTTTGGCACCGGTCAACACGCTTCCACGCGCATGTGTATGGAAGCGATTGAAGATATTATTCTAAAGAATCGTTCCATTGCGGAATGGGAAGTGCTGGATGTTGGATGCGGCACGGGAATCCTGGGTATTACAGCCGCCAAAATGGGCGCGCGGGATGTGATTTGCGTGGACAATGATCCCAAGGCGACGGAAATCGCTTCCGAGAACGCCGTGATCAACGCGGTGGAGGATCGACTGCGGATATTCAACGAAGATGCGGCAAAAATACAGCAGCCGCGCAACCTGATCATCGCCAATCTGACGGCGAAATTACTCTTGAAGCTGCACACTCATCTGAGCAGACTTCTCATGCCCGGCGGTTATCTGATTATTTCCGGAATCATCGAGTCCGATGTTCCCGCTATCGAAGAACATTTCATCGTTGCGCCGCTTGCCATGCATAATGTCCTGACTGAAAAAGAATGGGTTTGTTACGTGCTGAAGAATAATCCGTCAAATGGGACGGCCTGAACGTTTCCGGCCGGCAAATATCCATCAAAGAAAGTGTTGGGAATTGACTCTGCCCAGAATATACAGTCCGGAAACGTTGAAGAATGCATCAGACTGCGCCCTGGATGAGGATAATCTCCGTTATCTGAAAACGGTTTTGCGCCTGAAACCCGGCGCAGGCCTCATCGTCTTTGACGGTTTTGGTCATGAGTTTGAAGCGCGCATTGAAAGTTTCAGCGCATCCGGCGTCAATGTGTCTCTGGAAAAACAAATCCCGCGGATGGAAAAGAAGATCAAGATGACACTGGCCCAGGCGATTCCGAAAGCTGGGAAAATGGATTGGATCATCAAGACCGCAGCCGAACTGGGCACGGATGTCATTATTCCTTTTGCCGCCGTCCGTTCTGTGTGCCGGATCGACGGAGAAAAAGCTTCGGCAAAAGTTGCCCGCTGGCAAAAGATTGTGCGGGAAGCAGCCCGCTGCTCGCGCAGCTCTCTGCTGGCCGCCATTGAGCCGGTTTTATCTTTTGAGGATATGCTTTTAAGGGCGGCTCCCGAAGCACGGAAGATGATTTTCTGGGAAGAAGAAGATCGGCAGAATATTCGGGATGCGCTGCAGGATCAAAGGTTTGACGGAGTGAAACAGTATTTTGTTATTGTCGGGCCGGAAGGCGGATTGACCCGGAATGAAGTTGACCGGGCGAAGGCGTCTGGTTTTACGTCAGTGAGCCTGGGGAAACAGATTTTAAAAGTGGAAACAGCGGCGGCGGCAATTTTGTCCATTATTCAGTATGAAAAAGGCATCTTCGGTCAAACGGCGTGGGGGGAGTAAAATGACAACATATCAATTTGCCGGTTTCTGGCGGCGTTTTATCGCGTATATGATTGACGGATTTATTATCAGTGTTGTTTTTTTGGTAATGGCGATTGTTGTCGTGATTGCTTATGTTGCCGGAGCGATCTCCGGTGGCGGAGCTGCGTTAACAGTTTTGGCTGATCCCAATCGTATGGCGGAAATCAACCCTTGGATTTGGCTGTTTTCAATCTTTATGAATATTATTTATTTTACCTATTTTCATGGTTCGACCGGACGCACACCCGGTAAAATGTTGCTTGGCCTTCAGGTGATTTCAGTTGACGGAACAGTCATTTCCTTTGGGACGGCCTTCTTACGCTCGGTCGGTTATCTGGTATCGAGTGTTGTGTTTTGCCTTGGATATATCTGGATTGCTTTTGATAAAAAGAAACAGGGATGGCATGATAAAATTGCGGGTACGGTGGTGATTATCCGAGAACCGCAGGCGCGCGCCGCTGGAATTTCCATTCCCGATTCCAGTGGCTTACCGCAAAATGCCGCTCAGTTGAACAACTCGTCGAGCAGCTTTTCACAGACGGAAATGAATAAACCGGAAACGCAGTCTGACAACGGGGACTGATGGTCAAAAAATACCTTGACAAAAGAATTCAGATTTTATAGACATTTCAGGGTTTTTGAAGGCGATATTGACAAGGGTCGGTAGCTCAGTCGGTAGAGCATCGGACTGAAAATCCGAGTGTCGGCAGTTCAATTCTGCCCTGACCCACCAGTAAAATCAAGGACTTAGGCAATAAGAGCTTAAGTCCTTTTTCTTTTGCCTTGTGAAAATTGCCACTATGTTGCCACTTTGGTCTAAAAACGTCGCCTTTTTCTGCTTTGGTTTTAGTGTGTGAAGTGAAGCGGTGGTCGTGTCCAAAGGCTATTAACAAAAGTTAACCTGCCTGCATCCGGGTTACCGTGCTGCCGGTCTGAATGACAAGTTTTGACAATAGGATTCAATAGGATTTGGTGCTAGGATTTGCTAGGATTCCGATGAGGGGTTTTGTCAGGTTTTTAATAGAAGGATTTTGAAGGATTTGATTTAAGGTTTTTTTAGGGTTTTCAATAACAACTTTTCACAACAGGTTAACTTTTTTAAAGTTTTTGAATGACAAGTTTTGACAAGTTTTAATTGAGGATTTGTGAGGTTTCCTCGCGTGCGCGTATTGGGGGGGGGAATACTAACTTTTGCTAACAGCCGCGCTGCTGATTTCCCACTCGCGCGTATTGGGCTAATAATTCATTGAAACTCTTTCTGTTTTTATACAGCATATTGTATTTAATGTTCTGCGATATACAACATATTGTGTTGTCTACTTTCCCTAAAGTGCCTTTTTATATTCGACAACCTGTCAACCGGTTTGATTTATTCTGAAGGCGAATATTCGCACTTGTGACCGCTGAAAATCGTTTGTATTGAACGAAAAGAGCATTGCCCGGATAGTTCCGCCTTGCCGGATTCGCCGGTCAAAAAGAAAAGGGTTTAATAGGGGTTAAACGTGGGGTTTTGCAAACACGATCTGAATCTCAACTTTTTCCAACAGTGTTAGGTTTTATTAGGTTTTGGCTTGAGGATTCTTCAGGTTTCTCCCCCTCGCGCGCGCGTATTGGTCTTGAAACTCA
>CAZBGE010000094.1:8902-12762 GCA_964491435.1 uncultured Smithella sp. | reverse complement strand
ATATTTTTGAAGATGCAAAATACGCGGCCATTGCCAAACTGATTTTTACAAACGATGAGCTTTACCAAAAGATAGCCGAGCACGCGACGGACGAGACCAGGCTGCCGGAAAAGCAGACTTCCATTCGCCGCAAATTCCAGGAGAATCTCGACACCTTGAGCGAGGTGATGACGTATGATCCGGATTTTTGCGCTTACTGCCACCGGAACGAAGAACTGATCTGCACGTCAATCCGGGAATCTTATCAACGCATGATTCATAGCCGGGGCGGAGAGGAAAGCGCCCGGTATTACCAGGCGCTTAAAGATATCCATCCCGTTGCCGCTGAAAAGCTCAATATCTTCAAAAGAATGGGAGCGAGATTCGACCAGGAGTTTGAGGATATGACAAGGGTTTTCCTCCAGAAAGTCGGTCAGAAGATCATTGAGAGCAAATGGGAGGTGGGACTCTTTGGAGGCGCCAAGATCCGGTTCAATGAGCTGTCGGTGGGCATGGAAGGGATGCGATTGAAGTTTATTGCCGGCGTTGTGGGCGGCAAACTTAATAAATACCAAAAACCTTACTCTCCAGGGGTAACGGCGTCCGTCAAGGAGGTAACGGTTCCGGATCATGTGGCCCAAATGGCTTGCAGTCTGGCGGTCTATTATAAAATGCCTACTTTCCGGGTCTTCCGGACATTGCAGGACATCCTGTACCTTGCTGCCGATGCGAACAAAAACAAAAGCAGCACCCGCAAGGCAAGCACCCAGCAATTCTACGACTGGTTCCGGACAGCCGTCACCCAGGAATTTTCACAGCGTCACCGGGAGCCAAGTGAACTGCTGGATAGTTACAGCCGTCCGGAACAGGGCCGTTACGGCATCCTGTTTCAATATCCCCGGGGCCATCATTAAAGCGCCGGGGACAGGAAAGGCCGGTTACTTGAAAGTCATCATTTTAATTATTAGCGGTCTCCGTTAATAATAAACGGGAATAATGCCTTTTCTCGCTATCTGGCTTGCTTCGTCTTTGCCGGCTGCAGAATATTTCAAAACGGCATCTTTTTTTACCGCCGTTTCAATTCTGCCACATACCTGTCATTCTGTCATAACAAAGCATACTCCAGCTTTTGTTTTCTTTTTTTCCAGTCCGGCATAATTTTCCCGAGCAGTTGATAGAATTGTGAATCGTGACTCTTATGGATCAAGTGACATAGTTCGTGCGTCACCACATAATCGATGCATTCTTGCGGCGCGCGGATTAAATGGATATTCAAGGTCAGTGTGCCTTTGGCGGATAAGCTGCCCCACCGTTTTGCCAGATGTTTGATCTGTAATCGCGGCGGGGGCGGGTTAAATTTTTTAAAACCTGACAGGCAGCGGACAAGACTTTCGCCGAATTGCGCCTCCGCCTTACCGGCATACCAGGCATCCATCAGATTTTTGCATATTCGCGAAGATACGGCCCCCTTGATTTGCACATCAAAGCACCCTCTTGCCAGTTTGACCGCATGATGGCGGCCCCGTTTCATTTTAAGTCTGTACCGCTTGCCCAGATACAAGTGCGTTTCACCGCCCACATAACAGCGGGCGGGTGTCCGGGGCTCAAATTGCCCAAAAAAGTTTTTCTGCCGGATGATCCATTTCGCGCGCTTGACGATGCGTTTTTTCACGTCTTCAAGTTCAGCGGCTTGCGGCGCTTTGACGACAACAGAGCGGTCCGGGCACACGGCAATTTCGAGCGTTTTGCGGCCAACGTGGCAGTAACGAAATTCAATTTTTTCCCGGCCATAGAAAACCGCATCGTGGAACCACTTCATTTGCGGCGCCTGCTTTCAGCCACTTTCATGACGCGCGCGATGATCTCATCGATTTGTTCAAAGCTCAACATCATGCCATGTTTGGCGTTGACCTCATCAATGAGATGGTCGTCAATAGCGTCAATGGCGCGGTTCCTGGCATCGTCGTCATCCCAGAATTGAACTTTCCAGTGCGACTCCAGTATGCTCTGAATGGCCAGCGCTGTCTCCGCGGCAATGGACTCGCTTTTCTTTTTAGGCAGGCTCTGCTGGTCGATAAAAGATTTCAGGACGCCGTAATAGGCCATGGCTTCTTCGTTGCCGGTAAGCGCGTCGGGCATATCGTCGTGATGCCGGGTCGTGACTTTGTTGCGAATTTCCATCGCGCGATTGAGATACTCCAGATCAGACAAACGCTTTGCCCGGAAATCGTCAATGGCCTGCTGGATCAGCATGGAAAACTTTCCGTAGAAAGCCGGGTCTTCGGCCATTTTTTCCGTAATCACCTTTTTGGTGGCAAAAGCAATCGTGTCTGCCTTGGCCGCCGTGGTTTTGCCATAGACGCCCTGTTCTTCCTTCACCATCGCGAACATGTTTGTATCGAAGATATTCACCGGCTCATTCAACTGGATGACTTCATTGGCCTGAATATGCGTATCCAGCAGTTTCTTGATTTTGGGTTCGTAATCACGATAATCGACAGCCTCCGCGTAGCGCAGCTTGACGGACGCTTTGAGCTTCTGGAAACGCCTCAGATCAGATTTGTAACGATTGAGGCGTTCATCATCAATTTTCATGATGAACGCTTCCGTGGAGAGAGCAATGCCCAGTGTTTTGCTGTATTCCATCAGTCGTTGATAAAATTCTTCCCTGAGTGACACATCAGCCAGCAGTCGTTCATAGGCTTCTTCGTCCCCGCTGTTCTTCACTTCCTTAAAAACATCACAGAGATCGGAATAGCGTTGAGGCAACTTTTCAACTTCGACATTGACCGACGTCAGCGCACCCGCCAGGTCTTCTTCATCAAAGCCTTCGAAGGCGCTATACATGGTTAAAGCTTTATCCAGTTCCCCCAACAGGCCGACGTAATCCACTACATGACCATAATCTTTATCTTCATAAACCCGGTTGACGCGGGCGATGGCCTGCAACAGCGTATGTTCTTTCAGTTCTTTGCACAGATAGATGGCCACGTTGCGCGGCGCGTCAAAACCGGTCAAGAGTTTGCTCACCACAATCAATATTTCCGGCTCCGATCCGTTTTTGAACTGGTTGATAATCTGCTTATTATATTCCTCTTCGCTGCCGTAGCGTTTCATCATTTTCTGCCAGAATTTGACGACCTCATCCGTAGGTTCTTCATTCGTCTCTTCATAACCTTCACGGGTATCCGGCGCGGAAATGACCACTTCCGAGCTGACATATCCGATGTCTTTGAGATGCTCTTGATATTTAATGGCCGCCGCCTTGCCTGGCGCAACGAGTTGCGCCTTGAAGCCTGTTGTCTGCCAGGTTGCGCGGTAATGCTCGCTGATATCGAAAGCCCGCATGTAAATAACCTGATCGGCTTTATTGAGCATTTCAGCGCGGGTGTATTTCCTCTTCAAGTCGGCTTTTTGCTCTTTGGTCAGTCCCTGCGTATGGCGCTCAAACCAGCGGTCGATGGCTTCCTTATTCTGTTCCATTTCCACATACCGGCCTTCATAAAGCAGGGGCGCCACCGACCCGTCTTCCACCGCCTGATGGATGGAGTAATGCGGTTCGATCAGCCCGCCGAATTTGACGAAGTTGTTTTTCTCTTTTTTAAGAAGCGGCGTACCGGTGAAACCCAGATAACAGGCATTGGGAAACATCTGACGCATCCGCGCCGAGAAAGAGCCGAAATTCGTTCGATGGCTCTCATCGACGAGCATGAAAATATCCCGTGAATCGTCCTGAAACTTTTTCTGGTTCAGCGCTTTGTCGAACTTATGGATCAACGTGGTCACAATGCCCGCTTTTTGTTCCGCCACCAGATCCAGCAGATGACGCCCCGACGTGGCGCGATTCGGATCAAGCCCGCAGGCGGCAAATGTGTTGCCCA
>CAZBGE010000094.1:4828-8802 GCA_964491435.1 uncultured Smithella sp. | reverse complement strand
CCGTCAAACACCGTAAACTTGAACGCCATCTCCAGCAGACGTTCCGGACGGCACAAGCTATAGAGCGCCTTGTCCTGCCCGGTTACAAGACGTTTTTCTTCCAATTCCAGTCCATCAAAAAAAGCACGGGCCGGGGCAAAGTCGCCTTGAAAGAGTTTGTTTTTTTCTTCCGAAGAAAGACTTTTTTCAACGCAGGCGGCAACATCATTTTCTGCATCCCGCAATTCTTTCCAGATGCTCCAGAACCTGGCCGACGTGCCCGCCGTTGCATACTTAGCCTCGTTTTTATTGACAGCCATCACCAACTGCACATAGGAAAACAACTTGGGGATATACTCATCGCCCTGGTTGCGGACGGACTGAGAAACAGCCTGGTCGATTTCCACATCAGGCGCCTTGCATTCAATGACCGCCAGCGGTATGCCGTTGACAAACAGGACAATATCAGGCCGCGCTGTTTCATTGCTGCGGGAGCGCGCCACTTTAAATTCCGCCGTTACATGAAAGACATTCCGCCGCCAGTTTTTCCAGTCGATATAATTCAATGTAAAACTTTTGGAATCGCCTTCAATGGCCTGTTCCAGCGACTTGCCCAATGTAATCAGATCATACACGGCCTCATTTGTTTTATGCGGGCCGTCATTCTTGACATTCTTCAACGTCTGGATAGCGGTTTGAATATTTTCTTCGCTGAACAGATACTCGCGGCTCTTGTAGTTGATCCGGTTGATTTGCTTGAGCTGATTGCGCAAAATCCCTTCCAGAAGCACATTGCCGGTTTTTTCCTGGCGCTCGGCAAAAACCGCCTCCGGTGGCAGGTATTCAAAACCCAGATTGATGAGCACCTGCAAGGCGGGAATCTGGGAGAGGTATTTTTCGTTAAAGCGGAAAGTGGTCATGCGCGCCTCCTTGCCTGGCTTCGGACGCGATACAGCCGCTCCGTAAAGCCCCCTTCTTTCTCAAAAGACGCCGCCTGCGCGGCGAGCTGCCGGTCAAGCAAATGACAGCAAAGGTTTAACAGCGAGAGCGCGGCATTAGCTGCCAGGGTTGAATCAGACAGGGACGCACACGGACTATCACCGGCTTCCACAGACGGACCAGGTTTTCCGTCCTTGTTTGTCTGTGAGCGTCTGTATTCGTCCAACATCTTTTTTTCCATTGCCATCCATGTCCGCACATCGTCCACCGTCGCGCAGCGCCGTGCTTTGAATCTATTCAGCACCGGATGGTCCGGCGGTAGTTGCGGCAGGTTTCTGTGGCGCAGAAAGTCTTCATAATCCAGGCGCAATTCTTCAAGGCTGGCGCGGGCCACGTTGGTCAGTTTGAGTTCCGTTTTTTTGGATGTTCCGGACGCCTGGCTTCCTTCGGCGATATTCTGAACGCCGCTTCTCGCCGCCTGAACCATCTGGTCATGTGTGCGGCTTTTTTTATCAATGAAACGTTCGCAGAAGCGAACCGTGATGTCATAAACCAACTGCGCCAGTTGAAAGCTCTTGAGCTTCCGGTAACCGCCATGCGCGGGAATCAGCTTTTCCTGTTCTTTCATGTTCATCCTTAATCATTAACTGTTAATTTTCACTCGCCATTGGCCGGTTAAGAGTTTTTGCATGAGGCCGCGTTTCTGTTGACTATAGGCTTCCAGTTGTTTTTTCAGAAGGTCGATTTCTTGTTGCAACATTATTAAAATATGAGCAATTTTGTTCTGTTTCTGGATTGGTGGCAAAATTATCATCAAAGGTGCTAAGTCTTGTCGGGTTATTTGTGGCTGAGCAGCACCAGAAATAACTGTATTAAAATTTGTCGTCTTAAGAAAATAAAATAAATATTGTCGATCAAGTCGGTTATCTTTGGGCTTTATGACCATTGCATTACCTGTAATCCAGGATTTTGGTTCTGTAAAGTTGATGGTACCACATGTTGCTCCTCTGCAAGTTATGACAACCTCCGCATCATCATGATTATATTGATTATGAAAACCAATGACCCCATTCGCGCCGAAAACCTTATATTGTCCGTCACTGTTCAATTCATTTTTTGAAATAGTACGTGGCTGATATAGATTGCAAACATCGCTTATCTTGATTTTGCTCCACGATTCTTGCAGTTTACTTTTACGAATTAAATTATTCTGCAACCATATAAACCTTTTTTCTTTGGCCGCAATCAGCCGCTCGGTTTTTTCGATGGCTTGGTCCCAAGTGGAGAGTAAATCCGCAATTGCGTGTTGAATTCTAACAGACGGTACAATTACTGGAAAACGCTCTAAGGAATTTGAATTCAATCGACCTGTACCGTGTCCTGCGGAATCGACCAGTTCACGCAACCTGGATTTCATTGCTTTCAGATAATACAGAAGATATAAAGGAGTAACTTCGTTGGAAACAATCAGTGCCTTGATATCCTGATTAAAAGCGACGTCTCTTCCAGTTATGCAGACGGGCACGTCCTTATACAAAGTCATTCCTCGCACGAGAATCAAAAGACTATTTTTAGGTGCGATATTAGCTTCTGCAATCCCATCTTGGGTCAATCTATCAATTGAATCATTAATAATGGGTGTTTTTAAATCCTTTGCCGATACCCAGGGAAAATCGCCACCCCAGAAATGTGCTTTTGCTTTGTTTGGTGTTCCGCCTGACTTCAGTTCTGCAATTTCTCCAAGAGGAACGGTTCTTGTTAAAACGTTCATTCTTTATTCCTTTACCCTTTTCTGCCCCGATCCTAATTGCTTTGCCGTTTCTTCCAGCATTTTTATTGATTCCGCCTCGCCGAGGTCTTTTCCCACAAGTGCATGCTTCCTTTTTGTAACCATCAATGACCATTTTGCTGATGTCAGCAAAATGGTCATTTCTTGTTAAGCCGTTTTCTTTTTTCCGGCGTTTCCAGATAATTGTTCTTTGAGACAACCATTCTTTTTGTTTCTTTTTCGAGTTCTTCGCGGGCGTCTCCGGCAATCTTGCCGCCTTTCCGGGCGGCGGTGCGGTTTTCGTCAAAACCTTGCGCGTCCTGTGTTTTGGTGATTTCCGTTGTGGCGGCCTCGCCCAGCATGGAAAAGATGAGTTCCAGATCGTTCATGTGGTCCCGCAAGTTTTCCCGTTTCAACCCTTTATGTTCTTTATATTCCGAAGGGGTAAGACCGAATGTGGCCTTGGAAATTTCCGCGGTCAAAATGGCGTATTCTCTGTCATGTCCCACCTGACGGTTTTTCCATTCATCGGTGAGCTCCGCCCGGATGGCAATGCCGCGTATCCGCTTTTCGATCCAATCGTCGGAATAGCCTTTGGCCCGGTAAAGCTCTTTTGTCCGCTTTGTTGCCAGTTCGGGGTCTTCAATTTCCTGCACACGTTCATAACCCACTTTCGCCAGCCAGCGTTTGAAGGGTTCGGCCTTGGGAGAGGGAATGGACTGAATAATGCGGAAAAGGCCTTCCGTGTTGGCGCAAAGCATGCCCTGATTTCCGCCTTCCGTCATAATGGAAAGGGTATGTACAATTTGTACCCACCCTTTGCCAAGTTCCGGATCGCGCTGCTTCATCCGCTGAATGTATTGCTTGGGGTCTTTGGAATCGATCAGGGCTAGCACGACATCCTCAACGACAAACCACCATTCGTCGTTATACAAGGTTCGGCGAATGGATTTTTCCTGAAAGACTACAATTCGTGAATCTTGCGGTTTTACTAAATCTTCTTTTGTTTCCATCGCTCCCCCCTGTGAAGTTGTAAATAAATTCTTTACAATAACCTGATGTCTAATTGAACTTGTAAGTAATATTTAACAGTTGCCCCAGACGTTCATAATGACTTCTTTACCGGCCATTTCGAGCATATCCTCGAAATGGTCATTATCTTGCCAGACCCTTTCTTTTCTTTGGCGCGGGCGGTAAAAAGCTTTCTTGCGTAACCACCTTCCTGCCGGTCTTTGATTCCAGTTCAAGGCGCGCCTTTCTTGCGATTCCGCCGCCTTTAACACCGGCC
>CAZBGE010000094.1:0-4728 GCA_964491435.1 uncultured Smithella sp. | reverse complement strand
TTCCAGTAATCGGTCAGTTTGTTGCGCGTTTCCTGGCCCATCATCCGCTGCTGAATCCACTTTTCGCTTCTGCCGTGCTGCTGCCAGAAATCCCGTGCCCTGTCCACGGAGCGCGCCGGGTCGGCCATATCCTGCATCCGCTCATAGCCGACTTTGGCGAGCCACAATTTAATCGGTTCCGCTTTCGGGCTGGGCACTGACTGGACAATGCGCAGGATGGTTTCGGGATCGGCGGCATCGGTCAGATATTTTTTACCGTCGGCGGCTTCCATTTTCAGTCGGTGACAATTTGTCACCGACTGACTGCCTTCTTTTTTCAACCGCTCTTTGAGCTTATTCCAATACTTGCGCGCGGTCTGGTAATCAGGCTGCTGAATGAGCACCTGGATAATGTCGATGACGGAGAAATGCCATGTCTCAGTCTGCTCATCGTAATGCCGCCGAATTTTGTAACCTTCAAAAATCGCCAAAGAATTGGTCATAACCTTGCTCCTTTTCACTGGATTCACCCTTAAGGGCACAAGCCGGGTCGCGCTGCACTTGCCAGGAATGACAAATTATGTCCCTTTACCTCTCAATGGTCTTCAGCATCTCAGCCATCTTGCCCCGCACATCGGCCAGTTCAATTTCGAGCCGGTCAATCTCTTTCTGCACGGCGTCAATATCGATTTCCGCTTCTTCCTCGAACGTATCGACATACCGGGGAATGTTGAGATTGAAGTCGTTTTCCTTAATCTCTTCAAACGACGCAACATGAGCATATTTTTCAACGGCTTTTCTATTTTTCAGCGTCCGGACGATTTTTGAAAGATGATCGTCGGACAGGGCGTTTTGATTTTTTCCCGGCAGATAGTCCCGGCTGGCGTCAATAAAAATAACATCTTTGCGGTTGTGGTTTTTGCCGCCCTTTTCACGGCTGCGGTCAAAGACCAATATTGCCACGGGAATGGACGTGGTCGGAAATAGATTCCCCGGCAGTCCGACAACAGCGTCCAGCAAATTTTCTTCAATCATCTTTTGGCGAATCCGGCCTTCGGCTGCGCCGCGAAACAACACACCGTGCGGAACCACGACGGCCACGCGCCCTTCTTTCTCCAGCGCAGCTTCCACCATGTGGCTGATAAAGGCCCAGTCGCCTTTGCTTTTGGGCGGAACCCCGCGCCAAAAGCGGTTGTAACGGTCGCTTTCGGCTTCTTCCGCGCCCCATTTGTCCAGAGAAAAAGGAGGATTGGCGACAACGATATCAAATTTCATTAAACGATCGTTTTCCACCAGCGCGGGACTGACCAGCGTGTCGCACCATTCGATGCGCGCGCTGTCCGCGCCGTGCAAAAACATGTTCATCCGCGCCAGCGCCCAGGTGCTGCCATTGGATTCCATGCCGAAGAGGGCAAAGTTTTTGTCGCCTACTTCATTTGCCGCTTCAATTAATAGACCGCCGGAACCGCAAGCCGGATCGCAAATCCTATCACCGGACTTGGGGCGGGCAAGCTTGGCCACCAATTCAGACACTTTATGCGGTGTGTAAAACTCCCCGGCCTTTTTACCGGCATCGGCGGCAAAACGCTCAATCAGGTAAATGTAGGTATTGCCGATGACGTCTTCGGAAACTTTGCCGGGGCTCATGTCCAGTTGCGGTTTGTTGAAATCTTCCAGCAGATTTTTCAAACGGCGGTTTCTGTCTTTGGTCTTGCCAAGAGTTTCGCTGTTGAAATCGATGTTGCGGAAGACACCTTCCAATTTTGATTTGTTGGCTTCTTCGATCGCGTCGAACGTAATGTTGATGAGTTCGCCGATATTTGCCGCCGAACGCCGTTCATACAGGCTGTAAAAATCAGCAAGGAACCGGTCCGTCACTTTTCCGGTTTCATGATCCTTTAATTCGGCATAGGGTAGAACAAAGCGCTCGCGCTCCAGCTTGCGGCGAATGCGGGCATCATCATTGCCATACTGTTTGCGATATTGTTCATAATGACCTTTCCAAGCGTCTGATATGTATTTCACAAACAGCATCACCAGAATATAATCCTTGTATTGCTCGGGATTGACCACGCCGCGAAACGTGTCGCAAGCCGCCCATGCCGCATTGTTGATGTCCTTCTGATCGATTTTTCCATTCATCTATTTGTTCTCCTGTGTTTTACGGATTAATAAGGCTGAAATTAATTGTTTTCGTTTTTGTGCAAGTTGCTTCAGAATGCGCTGCTCTTCATCGGCCAGCGCCGCCAGCGCTACAATGGCCTTTTGCTTTTCCAGCGGGGGCACATCGATTTCCAGCATTTCCAGCGCCTCTTTGTTGATCATCTTCTGCGTGGTTCCGCGTGCATGGCTTGCCAGAAATATCTGTGCAGGCAATTGACTGATATACCAGTTAACATATTCAGGCATCACGGATGGATCGGTAATGCGAATTTTCAAGAGCGGCGACGACAAAACGGCCGGGCCGGGATCGGTTGCCAGAATGGCGGAGGTGGAGCTGAGGCTTCGCGACCGGAAGATAAGATCGCCCATCCGGACAAAATGATTGTCATTGAAATTGTCCATATCGACATAGGCAAGATTTGCGCAACTGACGGTATTATCATCCGTGAGATCTTTCATCTGGATGACGGCAACCGTTCCCGCATCCTTCGATTCAAGCCGGGCGCGAAAAGAATAACCCATGTAAATTATTGCTATATCCTTCAAGAATACTTTCAATTGATCACCATGATATTGTGCAGTAATGGTGTTATTATATAATATTATTTCATTTTGTCAATAGGTTAATATGCAGTAATGTCATTTCTGCGATATAAAATACGAAAAAATGGAAATTTTAGATGGTGGAAGCTACGCTTTATCGGAATCTCCCAAGCGGGAAAAGGAAATACTGCCGGTTGAATATGCTGCGGTGATGTAAATTACATTTTTTATAATTCGCTCATCGATTGTGCCGGTATGCTTACCCTTAACAAAACGTTTTTTAGTCGTTCTTTTTGCTCCTTCAGGAGATGATGCTTTAGAGGGTGGGTTGCGCGAGGTGCACCGCCGTACCCAGGGCCGCTTTCACCACCGCGGTAAAATAGGGCAGGTTCATGTTGCTGACCCTGTCTTCGGCGCTGTGCATCTTTGGATTCAGGTAACCTTCTTCCGCATACTCAATAACCCAGGCGGCGGGATAGCATGAGGCGTTGGGGTTTCGCTTCAGGCATGTCGCCATCAGGTCCCAGAAGGGCGCGTGGTCGCTTGCCACTTCGCCGTCGTCTTCAATGACTGCGTCGAAAATCTGGTTCATTCCGTAAGCGTTCACCACATCAATGTAGGTTTGGGCGATTGGCAAATCCTTGGCATACCCCGTCTTGTTCTTCTGGTTTCTGATCTTGATTTGCTGTTTGGGCTTGACCGCCGGATCGGTTATTTTGCTGTAACCAATCATGTCGAGGTTCAATACGGCGACGATGTTCTGCCCTTCGCTGTCCATTTTCTCGGCATACGCCGTTCCGCCGTATAGGGACTGCTCTTCGCCGGTGGTGAAGACAAACCGGACCGTGCGCTTGAATGAATAATAGCGCATAATATCCGCCGCCGCCAGCAGGCCCACACAACCGCTGCCATTGTCGTCTGCACCCGGCTCAATACCGTTTTCGTTTTTCGAGATGGTGTCGAGATGAGCGATGAGCACGACGATCTCCTCCGGCGTCGTTTTGCCTTTGATTTCACCGACAACGTTGCGATTATCAAGGGTTCCCTCGCCATAAGCAACAGACCACCCGGAAAACGAAACGCCAATGCCCATGGCCTTCATCTGGTCATAGACATATTGCGTGGCGTTTTGGACTTGTGTTCCCTGCTGATAGGTGTGCCGGGAAGTAAGCGTTACCAGGTTGCCATTCACCTCAACCTGTTTCTCGCCGCTTAAATGATCCGTCCAATCTTTAAGGTCCGTTTGGGTGACGGCGGCGATCATTTTTTCCACATCTGAATTCTTCTCGAAGGTAGAAATGCTTTTCGCGGACAAAGCAGATTTTACTGAGCTGATGACTTCATCATTAAGCACATTGATCGGTGACTTGCTCATCAGTTTAATGTCAAAGCCCAAATCAGGAAGCAGCTCCGTTAAATCAGCTTTGAAGCGGACAATGATGTGTTCACCGTCGTCATACAGGATATTGACGATATTGGCGGCTTCCTCACGGGCGCCTTCAATATCCTCTTGAGCGATGATGTAGCGCGTTCCCGGTGTGTATGAATCAATGATGCGGTAGGTCACGCCAGCTTGCTCCAACTCTTCCTTGCTTGCGATGACCAGGGCGTAATAGACTTCCTGCCCGTCTTCCAGATCCGCATAAACCGGCAGATGAATATCCTCAAGGTAATCCGGAACCTCCACTCTGGCGAGCATGAGCTGATTACCGCTGGAATTTCCACCGCTGCAGCCCAGGTACGCCAAAAGGGTCAGGCAAAAAAGAACAAGCAAAACAGCAATGCC
Source organism: uncultured Smithella sp. (assembly GCA_964491435.1). Classification (GTDB taxonomy): domain Bacteria; phylum Desulfobacterota; class Syntrophia; order Syntrophales; family Smithellaceae; genus UBA8904. Next base: position 257 of record CAZBGE010000094.1, on the reverse strand, counting down.
GCGCTTCATTCCAAAAGCCGGTTTCTCCAAATTGGTTATTCTCATCAATTCGTCCTTTCCAATTAATTGCTATTGCTAAGAACTTTCTTTTTTGGGCTGAGTATAGGGAACGCACTCTTGTGAGTCAAGAAGATTCGGGGATGCGCCAGGATGCCACGCTTGTGTACGGGGTGGGCAAGGTCATAAATAGCAGGGGCAGGTCAAGATATCCTGCCGATCCCGCGCAGCCAGAGATGTTGAAACCGGCCAAAGCTTTC
>CAZBGE010000093.1:0-12824 GCA_964491435.1 uncultured Smithella sp. | reverse complement strand
ATCTTCTTCTGCTGATCGGTCTGGCCGGTCTGTATTTCGAGTTTTCCACACCGGGCGCGATTCTGCCCGGCGTCATCGGCGGCATTTCCCTGCTGCTGGCGTTTTTCGGACTATCCACCCTGCCGGTGAGTTACACCGGAGTCCTGCTGATTATCTTCAGCATCATTTTGTTTATCGCGGAGATCAAAATCATGAGTCATGGAATGTTGACGGTTGGCGGTGTCATCTCCCTGGTGTTGGGTTCCTTTATGCTTTTTGACACGCCCGAACCCGCGTTGAGAATTTCTTTGCAAGTTTTGCTTCCGGCGGTCTTGGTTGCTTCCGGTTTTTTTATGGTTGTCATCTGGCTGGCGCTGAAGGCGCAAATGAGGAAGCATTATTCCGGCGCGGAGTCCATGATCGGAGGCCGGGGCGAAGCCGCAACAGCGATCGACGGCACGGGAAAAGTTTTTTTCCAGGGAGAATACTGGACGGCGCAAAGCGAGCAGTTTATTCCTCAAGGGGCGAAAGTCAGGATTAAGAGCATTGAAGGTTTGAATCTAATTGTTGAGGAGATAAAAAAAGAAAATAAAGCAGGGATATAACAAGGAGGAGGCATTATGCTGGGTTCTTTACCGTTACCCATGATTGTTGTTGTTGTTCTGGTGGTCATGTTTCTGGCTTCGGCGATTAAGGTACTCAATGAATATGAGCGGGCGGTTCTTTTCCGCTTGGGCAGAATTCGCGATATCAAAGGGCCAGGCTTGATCATTATTATCCCCGGTATTGATAAAATTGTCCGTATTGATATGCGCACCATTACGATGGATGTTCCTCCCCAGGATGTTATTACCAAAGACAACGTATCGATTAAGGTCAACGCGGTTGTTTATTTCCGGGTGCTGGACGCCAATGCCGCTGTTGTCAATGTGGAAAACTATCTTTTTGCCACCTCGCAGCTTGCTCAGACCACTCTGAGAAGCGTCTGCGGCCAGGTGGAACTCGACGAAATCCTATCGGAGCGGGAAAAAATCAACCTGCATTTACAGGAAATCCTCGATCGCAGCACGGACCCCTGGGGCATCAAAGTCTCTCTGGTGGAAGTCAAGCATATCGACCTGCCCGAAGAGATGAAGCGCGCCATGGCTAAGCAGGCGGAAGCGGAACGGGAAAGAAGAGCTAAAGTTATCAATGCGGAAGGTGAATATCAGGCGGCCCAAAAACTGATTGATGCGGCTGCCTTGATGGAAACCCAGCCCATGTCTCTGCAACTGCGGTATTTGCAGACCCTGAACCAGATTGCGGCGGAAAATAATTCCACAACAGTATTTCCGATACCAATCGATATGTTTAAACCTTTTTTGAAATTGGCAGAAAAACAATAAATAATGAGTGATAAACGATTAAAAAAACGCAAGGAGAATATGCTATGACAACGGAAAAACGAAACATTCTTACCGGCGGACTTATTTTAATTACATTGGGTGTTTTAATCCTGATCAGCAAGACCACCAACTACAATTTCAGTCAGACCTGGCCGGTTTTGCTGATTGTGATCGGCATCAGCACTCTGACATACAGAATTAAGGCCATTGAGGGATGGTTTATCGCCACGGTCGGTGTTGTCTTTCTGGTTATCGAACTTTATGGCGCGCGTCTGTATGACTATTCCCAATATATTTTACCGATGGTTTTGGTTTTACTGGGCATTTTTGTCATTATGAAACGCCGTAAACATTGACGGCTCAGATGGCTTATGGTTTTTAAACAAAAAAAAGCGCTGGTCATCAGCGATTTTGACGGCACAATCTGCAGATCGGATGTCGGTACCGAGATCTTGCTCCGGTTTACAAATAAAACCCGCGATGATTTGGAACGCTTATATGTCAAAGATTGTGATGGCTCCCGCGCCGCCTACGAGAGAATCATTCCGCTGATGAAGGTCAATCGTGAGGAGATGCGCCAATTTGCTCTGGCAAAAGGAAAACTGGTGCGCGGGTTTCCGCAGTTTTACCGGTTGTGCGGTAAAAAAGGCCTGGATGTGAAGATTCTTTCAGATGGTTTGGATTTTTATATCCGGTGCATTCTGGAAAATAAAGGTTTTATGGATATGGAATTTTATTCCAATGTTGTTGAATTTGGCGATGAAAAGTCCATGGATGTCAAATTTCCGGAGATGAATGAACTGTGCGGACGTTGCGGAACCTGCAAAAACGCTATCCTGCATTCTTTTCGTCTGAGGTATGAACAAATTATTTACATCGGCGATGGACATTCCGACTTGTGTCCTTCGCGCTGTGCCGATATTGTGTTTGCGAAGGGAGTTCTGCTTGAGCAGTACAAAAAGGAAAATATCCCCTGCATCCCCTTTGAGGATTTCAGCACTATTAATCAATATCTGAAAAAGCATTATTGAAAATATTTTTTATGAGAGCGGAGTAACTATTCGATGTCTATTTCAAAGAAAATTAAAGCATCCATCACCCATTCATCTCTGATCCGTAAAATGTTCGACGAAGGGATCGTCCTGAAAAAGAAACACGGTGCGCATAAGGTCTTTGACTTCAGCCTGGGCAATCCCAATGTGGATCATCCCCGGGAATTTAAAAAAGAGCTGATCAAGGTAGCCGATCAGGAAATTGCGCTCAAGCACGGTTATACGCCAAACGCGGGTTATCCGGAAACACGGCAGGCCGTTGCCCAAAAAATCAGCAAAACCACTGGATTGAAGATGACAGCCGATCATATCGTCATGTCCTGCGGAGCGGGAGGAGCGATCAACGTGATTCTGAAGTCGCTGCTTGATCCGGGCGACGAAGTGATTATCCTCAAACCTTTTTTTGTGGAGTACCCTTTTTACATTGAAAATTATCAGGGCGTTGTAAAATATGCCGAAACCAGGCCAGATTTTTTTCTGGACATCGATGTCATTGCCCAAGCGATCAACCGGAAGACGAAAGCCATTATTATCAATTCGCCCAACAATCCGACCGGCCGTGTTTACAGTAAAAAAAGCATTGCCGACCTAGCTAAGCTCTTGAAAGCAAAGAAGAAGATGTACGGGAAACCGATTTATCTTTTATCGGATGAGGCCTATGCGGAAATTGTTTATGACAACCTGGCCGTACCTTCGGTATTAAAAGCATATCCGGACAGCATTGTCGCTTATTCCTATTCCAAAACTCTTTCTTTGCCCGGAGAACGAATCGGGTATATTGCCGTCAATCCCAGAATATTTGAGCCGGATTTTCTGGTCAACGCACTGATTTTATGTACGCGCATTATGGGTTTTGTTAATGCGCCAGCGCTGATGCAGCGGATTGTCGCCAATCTCCAGCACATATCGGTTGACGTTAACGTCTATCAGTGTAAACGCGATCTGTTATGCGCGGGATTATCCAAAGCCGGTTACAAGTATGTAAAACCTCAGGGCGCATTTTATTTGTTTGTGAAAAGTCCGATTTCCGACGATCAGGAGTTCGTTCAACTGCTTTTAAAGAAGAACATTCTGGTGGTTCCGGGCAGCGGTTTCGGAACTCCCGGATATTTCCGCATTGCGTTTTGCGTCGATGATAAAACCATCGTCAATGCCATGCCTGGATTTGCCGCAGCCATCAGGGAATGCAGGGAACAGAACCGTCAATAAATGATATTTTCAATTTCCCGGATCAGTTGATCCAGCCTCTTAGGTGAAACGGGGCAGGGGGTTTTGAGCTCTTGGGCGAAAAGGGAGACTTTATACTCTTCGATCATCCAGCGCAGGTCGTCTATCCTGTTTCTCTTTTCCTCAGACGTGGTCGGCGTTACGCCGTTTCGAAACTCCATGAGGCGGCTGGCATATATAGCGGCATCCCGTAATTTCTGTTCGGTGGCGGCCAGGTTCAGGCTGCCGCGTTCTGCCCGGATGGACAGAGCTTTCAGGTAGCGCGGCAGATGGTTCATCCGTTCAAAGGAATACAGTTCCGGAAAATTCACGGGAATGAGAACGTGCATCTCCGCCTGCGTTGCTTTCAGAAATTGCAGGACGGGATTGTTGATCCGGTTTTTCTGCAACAGCCTGCTCAGCGCGTCCCATGCATCGGCAAAGCTTTTAAGAACCGGCGTTATGGCGGCAATCACCTGCTGTCCGTTTTGCAGAATTTCGGAATCGACAATCCGCGCGTGGCCGGTGAATTCTTCCGGAACGCGCCAGGACTTGTAAAACAGGTCTTTCCGGACGCGATTGGCGATGGATTGTTCCAGTTGCCGTAAATTGCCCAGGTTTGCAGCCCAGTTTTTCAGATTGCCGCCCAGCGTGATGTTTTTCCTGAGTTGCCGTATTCTCTCCGCGAAATAAATCTCGTAAAGCGCGGCCACGCCCTGCACATGGCTTTCGGCCGCTTCCCGCGGGTCGGCAAACAGGCGGAGATGGACAACGCCGTCTGCGCTTTGCAGGGCGGGGTAGGCGTAGCCGGTCAGTCCGTGCTTGCCGGTGAGTTCCACGCTTTCGGGGAGCAAGCCGAAATCCCAGCTCGTAACCGATTCTTTCTCCCACTGACGGCGGCAGGCCTCCATTGAGGTCTGACGGATTTTATCCACAAGCTCTTCCCGCAGCTCTTCGATATTCCGGCTGACTTTCACTTCAACGCCGTGATCGTCAATGACCCGGTAGCGGATGTTCAGATGAGGCGGAAGTTTGTCCAGCGCCCAGGAACCGGCCGGAACTGTCAACTGATATTCCCGCAGCAGAAACCTGCTCAAGGCAATGGGTAATGCGTTTTCCTCAATGTCCGCCTGTCTGCAGAATGATCCGGCAACCTGAACGGCGGGCGGCAGCTTGTGCCGGACGTTTTTCGGCAGCGACTTCAGCAGGGACAGGACCTTTTCCTCCATCAGGGACGGCAGGTGCTTTTCAATATTTTCCGAGGCGGTTTTGGAAAACAGTCCCAGCGGCACGGAGACGGTTACGCCGTCTGTCGCGCGTCCCGGCTCGAAGTTATAGTTGCAGGAAAGCGATGCGCCGCCGATTTGAATCCGGTCCGGGTATTGCGCAAGATCGCCGGGGTCGGGAGCTTCGGCGATGAGATCTTCTTCCCGGAAGCGCAGGAAATCATCGCCGCCCCTGTCTTTGATCAGCCTCTGTAATGTCCGGATGTCCGAGACCTGCGGCAGTATCCGGTCGTAGAGGCTGGCGACCGCTTCTTCGTCGGCGGCGATGCCGCGCTTGCGCAGCTTATCCTCTATCGTTCTGACCTCTTCCCACAGGGAAAGGTTGTGTTCCAGAAAAGGAAGCTTGCGGGCTACATCGCCTGCCACCAGCGCCTCACGGATGAAAATCTGTCTGGCGTCCTCCGGGTTGATCCGGTCATAGGCCACCGTTCTCTGCTCGATAATCGTCAGTCCGAACAGCGTCACTTTTTCCAGGGCAACCACCTGTCCGCGGTTTTTCTCCCAGTGCGCCGCCCAGTGTGTGTAACGGCAATGCTCTTTACCCAGTTCTTCCAGCCATTCATTTTTGATGTTGGCCGCGTTGCGGGCGAAAACCCTGGAGGTCAGGCTGATTTCCGAGGCGACAATCCATGGCCCGCCGCGATTGAAAATGCCGGAGCCGGGATAAAGCATCACCTCCCGGCTTTTGGCCGCCGTGTAGAAATTCTTTTCCTTCTTCTGCGCGATGTTGGAGAGATAACCGGCAAGAATCGAGCGGTGAATCCGGTCGGAAACCGTCTGGTCGATTTCGATTTTTGCCGGTTTCCGGCGTCCTGGCTTTGTGTCCGCACCGTCCGCGATTTCCAGAATCTGATGGTAAATGTCTCGCCACTCCCTCATCCGCCGGAAGGAGAGAAAATGGTCGCGGCAGAATTTACGCCACTTGCTTTGCGATTCCATTCTTTCGAGCGAATCGGAATACCGGTTCCAGATTTGCAGATAGGTGAGAAAGTCCGATTCGGGATGAACGAATTGCGCATGCGCGGCGGCGGCCTGATCGATCTTGTCGTAGGGGCGCTCCCGCGGGTCCTGAACGCTCAATGCCGCGGCAATCACGGCGATCTCGTTTTCGCATCCTTCTTTTTTCGCTTCAATGATCATCCTTGAAACGCGCGGGTCCAGCGGATACCGGGACATGGTCCGGCCGATGTCCGTCAGTTTGTAATGTTCTCCCTCCGGCTCGCTTTCATCGCGGACCAGAGCGCCCAGATCGCGCAGGATTTCAATGCCGTCGCGGATATTTTTGGGATGAGGCCGGTCGATAAAAGGGAAGGAAGTAACCAGGCCCAGATTCAAAGCGAGCATGCGGAGAATCACGCCGGCCAGGTTGGAGCGCAGAATTTCCGGTGTTGTGTACAGGGGCTTTTCGGCAAATTCTTCACGGGAATACAGGCGGATGCAGATGCCGTTCTGAACGCGTCCGCAGCGGCCTTTTCGCTGCTCGGCGCTGCTTCGTGAGATTGGCTTGATGGGCAGGCCGGTGGTCTGACTGCGGGGATTGTATTCCAGGATGCGGGCAAGCCCCGAATCGATTACGTACTTGATGCCGGGAATCGTCAGCGACGTTTCCGCGATATTCGTGGCGACGATGATTTTCTGCTGTGGCGCCGACTCGAATACCTGACGCTGCGCGGCGGCGGATAGCCTGGCAAACAGAGGCAGCACCAGTCCGGAGCAGCGTTTGGAAAGGCGGTCGCACGCTTCCCGGATGTCCTGTTCGGTGGGCAGAAAAATCAGGATGTCTTCAAAACGTCTCTCCTGCTGAAGTTTTTCCACACAGGACACGGCCTCATCGACGTAAGTTGTCTCGCCCTTTTCTTCCCGGATGGGATCAATCGGCCGGTAGAGCACTTCAACCGGAAACATGCGCCCGGAAACTTCGATCACCGGGGCATTGTCAAATGCCTGGGAGAATTTTGCCGTGTCGATGGTGGCGGACGTGATGATCAGCTTCAGTTCTTTTCTTTTTGAAAGCAGCGTGCGCAGGTAACCGAGAAGAAAGTCGATATTAAGGCTGCGCTCGTGGGCTTCATCCACAATGATCGTATCGTACGCAAGCAAGTCCCGGTCGTGCGCCGTTTCCGCAAGCAGGATGCCGTCGGTCATCACTTTGATCAGCGGGTCGGCCGATGCCTTCTCTTCAAAGCGTATTTTATAGGCGACGGATTCGCCGCAGGGCGGGCCCAGTTCCGAGGCGATGCGCGCGGCGATGCTGACGGCGGCGATCCGCCGGGGCTGCGTGAGACCGATCATGCCGCGCAGGCCGCGGCCAGCCGTGAGGCACATTTTGGGAATTTGCGTTGTCTTGCCCGAACCCGTTTCGCCGGTAATGACAACGACCTGATTTTCTCGAATAGCGTTTATGATAAGCTGTTGTTTTGCCGTGATCGGCAACTCGGAGGGGAATCTGAAAACGGGAACACTGTTTTTGCGTTTTTGAACGCGCCGGCGCGATATGTTAAATTTGCCATGCAACTGAGATAATATTTCTGACACCGGATTCGATGGCATAACATAACGGATATCCATGGTTTTCATGGCTTGCAGAAGCTGATGATAATCTGCAATCATAATGTTGTCTTTGTTTTGTTTCAGCAGTCTGTCAAGCGTGTGCAAGGGATGATTCCGTAACAACCATTGTCTCCGTTATTGATAAGATTCTCTTTTTTATTTCACATAAGGAGGCCTGCTGTCAATCTCCGAAAACTTGCTGAAATGACATACTGAAATGACTAATTGACTTCAATGCGATTCTTGTATAGAGTTGAAAAAAATCAATTACGGTTGCGGCCTTGCTATCGGTAACTCTACAAAACAACAAAAGAAATTATTTGCGTTATAATGAATGGCGAAAAAAACAATTTCTCAATAATTCACCGAGAGACGCCCACATTATTCTAAATCTCTTGCCTTGGTTGTTGACGGTGAATCGCGCGGAAATTCCGGGATTCATCAAAGAGATGAAAAAGCCTTTCAAGGTATTTAATATCGAAAACAACAGAGACATTATCGCTCAGGAAAGCCAGTACAAGAAAATGTTCGGCGTGAGAGATGAAAGGTTCTCTGTTCGCTATATTTACGGCGATTCTGATATTCATGGTATTTATACCATCGGATCTGTGGGGACGATCGGTCAGAGGTCTCATTCCGATTGTGATATCTGGATTTGCATAGATCGGACAAATTTCGATGATCAAACCCTGCAGTATTTAAACATGAAAATCAACTTAATCAAAGGATGGCTGGACGAACGCCTCAAAATTCCTGTCTTCTTTTTCCTGACGGATATTGGAGATATCAAAAAATGTAATTTTGGAAATATTGATTTCGAATCAAGCGGCTCAACGCAGAAAAATGTGTTAAAAGAAGAATTTTACCGGACATCGATTCTCATTTGCGGGAAAATTCCCTTCTGGTGGGTGGCCTGCGATCCGGAGGGGCCGGTTGACTATGAAGAGGAGTTTATTCGAAACCAGAAAAGCGGTTTTGGTGAAATGGATTTGATCGATCTGGGCGATCTGCAGGAAGTGGAAAAGTCTGAATATTACGGCGCAGCGCTATGGCAGCTCAATAAAGCGCTGACCCATCCTTTGAAATCAATTATTAAAATGCTGCTGCTGAAGATGTTTCTGGAATCATCGTCGGAGGAATTATTATGCAACAAGTTCCGTAGAGCGGTTTTATATCCTGAAGACAAAACGATACCGCCCGATCCCAGTTTATTCACCATGCAGAAAGTTCTCGATTATTATGCCTTGCACGACCGCCAGGGCCATTTCGAGTTTATAAAAAAATGCTTTTATTTGCGTTATGAACTGAAAATGATGTCAAAGAAGCAGACCCAGAAAGAAGAGATGGCCGGACGGATATTCAGCCAATATAAGATTGATCGCAAGGAAATCTATGAACTTAATGAATTTGATTCATGGGATTTTGTCCGGCAGGCCGAATATGGCGGTTTAATGTTTGAATACATTACGGATATTTACCGCGACATCCTTCGTATTCAAAAAGGAATGCGGGGGGATGTCACACAGGATGACATGACGATTATTGGGCGAAAACTGTCATCGTCGCGGTCTGTGAAAAACTATAAAGTTCCTATCTTACACATGCCCTCTGATAAAATTAACCTATCTGTTTTAACTTTTGTTTATTGCGGTGGAATCTGGCAGGTCAATTCCCATGATAATCCGTCAGTCCCGGTTATCGCCAATGAGGAGATGGCATTTTGTCTGGCCTATCTGGCCTGGAATGGTATTTTCGACCCCATGCAGACGAGAATGCAGCCCAATCCGACGCCGGTCACTCTTCAGGAAATCATCAATTTGGGAAAAATGATGCAATATGTGTTTGGTACTTATAATATTGCCCGGGTGCATTTCAGTAAGTTTCTGAATGAGGAAAGCATTAATAAAATTTTAATCATCATCAGTTTTGAGGAAAGGTCAGCAGTCACCGCCGATATGCAAAACATCAGCATCATTTATAAGAGTAGCTGGGAAGAGCTTTTTGTGCGTCGTTTTTCATCCATAGAGAAGATGAAGGCATTTTTTTCCAGGGTTGCTAAAACATCCCTGAAGTTTGAAACCCATTACTACATTCAGCGTAATAATAAGTACTATGAAAAGATTATTGACCGGATGAAGAATACTATTGATCAAATGCTGATTAGCCCTTCTTGACCATCTGCATATCGCCATCCGCGTTCAACGAACAGATTCCTGGTTTCACTAATGCCGCCAGCCGAAATCGATTTTCATGTCTTTCGGCGCTTCAAGCTCTACGCCGGTTTCAATGATTTTTTTCTGCATAGCGGACAGGTCGATTACCCAGATAAATTTCGTTGAATCTTTTTCCGCCGGTTCCGGATGGTGTTTGAAAATCAGCTTTATTCTTTCGTCGCGGACTTGTGGAACCGGTTCTTCAATGCGCAGTCTGATGGGCGAGTTACCCGCGTTTTTTGCTTCGATCCGCCACTGCCAATGACGGGTTTGATTGTTTTGTAAAAAACTCGTGACGCCGGATTTTTCGGCAGTTGTCAAAGTGTTGACCGTCACAAGCGGGCTCGCGCCAAAATAAATATCCACCTCTGAACCGGCAAGGGAAAAATTCCGTTTGCCGACCATCGCTCCGTCGATGATGAAAGACGCCTGACCCGAGGGTATTTCAACTGGCTTGGGCAATTTTATCTGTGCTTGAAGAAAAGCCTGAGGTGACAGGCTGGGACGACTCAAAAACAGGAATTCGGCGGGCCATGTTTCTTCTTTAATTCTGAAACGCTGTCGACTGCCGGCTGATACCGTTTTTTTACCCAGCGACCAGATCGAGTAGGTGTTGTTGACCGTTTCAACTGGCGCTGACTGCTCTGCGGCATGGTCTGCTTCCGCCATTGCTAGCGCTGCAAGCGCGGATTTTTCCCGACGCGCCGATGATTTGTAAATGGCGAACGTTTTCGGCTTGATGACCCACGGAGGTATTTCCGAAGGTGTGATGGTTTGGGCTGGCTGGAGTGTCGCCAGATTGATCCGGGCCAGTGTCCAGTTTTCTCCCGTGGATTGCCAGATTTCAGCATCCCAGGAGAAAAGAACGCTTTTGGCGGATGGCGTGGCTTCAAGCCGGTAAAGAGGCTGCCAGCCGCAACCGCCCAGCATGTAGGTATAGGTTAATTCAACATTGTTTGACACGGGACCGGACAGCGTGATGGTTGCATTCCATATCTTTTCGCCTCTTCCTGCTATCCGATTTAATTCATCCTGAAGTTCTTTGATTTGTTTATCGATTTTTCCCAATTCCGTTTCGATGGAATATTTTTCAAAATAGGCTTTGCGAGTGTTTCTGCCGATGGCCGACGCCAGATTGTCCGCATCGACGACAGTTTTGGTTTTGGCTTTTGTCTGAGCCTGCCAGAACAGAATCTGAACATCCAATGCCTGAAGCCTGGCCCGCATATCCTGCCTATCCTTTTGGAGTTTTTTGATTTTTGCGCGCAGTTGGGCGATTCCGTTTTCATCAATATGCTCAATGTTTTTAATCCGCACGTCGTCGATTTTCATCCGGCTGCCGGCGGGAGGAAAAATAATCAATGATTCCGGATCGGCCTGTGACGGCAACATAATGACTGCCTGCGGGTTGTTTTTATCAGAGGAGGGCAAATGAAGCTTCACCGTTGCTTCTACTTTGGCGGAAGTCGGGAAAAGAGTTACTTCTTTTACCCCAGCCCTAGATACAGGGGACATTGTCAATAAAAAAATGAAAGCCAATACGGTTGAAAATAATTTCTTTTGTCTGGCGAAAGACATGTTTTTCAACTCCTTACATATTCATGCTTTTTTTGATTTTGCCGGCAATTTTCCGGACTTCATTCATGACGTCTTTTTCATTGATTGTCAACAATTGACGGTCTTGCATGACCACTTGTCCGTTGATAATGACCGAATCGACATCCGCGCCGCCCGCCGCATAAACCAGATGGGAATATTCATTGTAAAGCGGCGTCAGATGGGGTTTGTCCAGGCCGATGAAGATGATGTCCGCTTTTTTACCGACTTCCAGCGAACCCGTGAGCCCGCCCATGCCCAGAGCTTTTGCGCCGTTGATGGTTGCCATGCGCACCGTTGTTTGTGCGTCCATGACCGTCGGATCCAGCATGGCGACTTTATGAAGTTTGGCCGCCGTGGACATTTCCTTGATCATATCCAGCGTGTTGTTGCTGGCGCAGCCGTCCGTGCCGAGGCCTACGGTGATACCCGCGTCCAGCATGTCCGACACAGGCGTAATCCCGTTGGCCAGTTTCATGTTGCTGGCGGGATTGTGCGACACCTTGACGCCGTTTTTCGCCATGAGTTTCATTTCTCCATCGGACACGCAAACGCAGTGAAAGGCAAGCAGCCGGTCATTCAGATAGCCGATATCTTCCAGGAAGGAGATTGCGCTTTTCCCGAATTTTTCATTCAACTGGTTGAGCTCCGCTTTGTTTTCCAGCAGATGAATGCCGATCATCAGGTTGTATTCGTCGGCGATGATCTTGGCATTTTTCAGCACATCGGGTGAGCAGGTGTAGAGAGAATGCGGTTCGACGATGATGCTGACCAGCGGGTCGTTCTGCCATTTTTCGATTAGCCGGCGCGTATAGGCAAGACCTTCCGCAGATGTTTTGCAGCTGGGCGATGGAAAATCAAAAAGGACTTCGCCGATGAGACAACGTATGCCAGCTTCTTTTGCTGCGTGAGCTGTTTCTTCTTCGAAGATATACATATCGCAGAAGGTCGTTGTTCCCGACTTGATCATTTCCGCACAGGCCAGCAGCGATCCCCAGTAGGCAAGGTGTGGATTGACGTTTTTTGCCTCGGCGGGGAATATATAATTGTTGAGCCAGTCCATCAGGTCCAGATCATCTGCAATTCCGCGAAAACAGGTCATGGCCGCATGCGTATGCGTGTTGACAAAACCGGGCATGATCAGAGATCCTTCGCCGTTGATTGTTTTTTTAGCGGCGTATTTATGCAGGATGTCATCTTTTTTGCCAATTTCAACAATGGTTGATGCGTTGATTGCGATGCCGACGTTATCAAGGCAAGTGTGATGGTTGTCCATAAGAAGGGCTTTTCCGCCAGAAATGACAAGATCAATGTTATGCATGTATTTATCCTTCACAGAAAGTTCAAAAGTTTGTACTGCTTATCATAAAACCAAGATAGGCTTCAAGAAACAAAAAATACTTTTCAGGTGATGCTAATGCCTGTTGAATAACAATGGACAATCAAATCCTTGACATGACGGATTTAAAATAATATAAACCGCAACGTTACATTCAGAAGTTATATTGGGCCTGGGTGGCGGAACTGGTAGACGCAAGGGACTTAAAATCCCTCGAC
>CAZBGE010000092.1:0-12836 GCA_964491435.1 uncultured Smithella sp. | reverse complement strand
CAAATCAGGGCTCAACATGCGCTTATGTTTTTATTACCTAATTTGGACAAGAGTGATTGTGAATAATTGAGAAATTGAGAAAAAGCATTGTACAAGCGCAGAATAGCACGAGTTTGCGATGAAACTCGTGCTATTCTGCTAAAGACTTTCGATAAAATTTATTTCAATGTAAATGTGTTTGTCTCTCCGGTGTATGAAGTAATATTTCCACCCGCTGACTTCCAATGACCAAGGTGGCGCATGCGATACACGCCCGCTTTCGCATTTGTCGTGTTCCAGACAATGGTAATCTTGGAATATGCCGCACTGTCGCGCTGCCATATGTACTTCGTCTCCGGATCCCAGTCCCTGGCAACAATCGCATTGCTTCCATCCGTGTTAACTTTCTCAATTTCCAGATAGGTCTTCTGCGTCATCAGATTGTTTCTCGGATGACCGCCCCAGAACACGGCGCTGACAATATCGCCCCTCTTATATGAAGCGGCAGGCTGGGTGTAAACACTTCCGAATTCAACAGATGAAGGCTTGTCGTCCAGCACAACGCCTGTTGTGAAATTCACCGTATCGCCGGTAATGTCCGCAGGCACTGTACCTTCTGGAACCGCCATACCGCTGACAATGGCATTGCACATCATGGCAAATTCCTGCTGGAACGCAAGAAGCTGGTTGGGTCCGAAGAATGTTCCGCCGCCTTCATACCCCTGTAGCTGGTATTCTTCTTTTGTGGCCATATACGAAGCGTATGTATTGGCATGACTGGCTATGACGGAATACGTCACTCCGACCGGTTTTAGACCGTCAAGCACCGTGTTTTTAATCCTTCTTCCCGACATGGTGGTAATTTCCGTCGGAATCGCCGCAATGGCAAAATTGCCGATTTTCAATATCTGCAAGGGCATAATCTGCGGAGTGATCGGAATATTTTTCGGGCTGAACGTCATTAGGCCTGTGGCGAGAATGACAGGCTTTGGATACTGGCAAGCCCTATACGCGTCTGTTTGAGAGGCCGGATAGATAATACCGATCGCTCCGGGGAGGAAGTTGGCCAGAAACGCAGTTTCAAAATCCGTACTCCAGTTAATACTGTCAACCGTGACGCCTTCCGGGAAAAGTGGAAACGGTGAAGGATTTTCAGCGGGACTTCCATAGGAATAAGATGCGCCCATACCGCCCGGGCAGGTTGTCGTATCCTGGGATTTGACATACAATGTCCTCATGTCAACCCATTCGTGACGAAAATCAACAGATCCCTTCAACGCTTCAGTCGCCGTGTTATACAATTCTTTTGCCTTTGCATACTGCCTTACGGCACTTACTTTTAATGATATATTCTGTTCAATATCTGCCTCTCCTTTCGCTTCCGGCCACGGAAATTCCTGTGCAACCGCGGTTGCGTGATCGATTTCCGCCGCGTCCATCGCGGCTTCAATTGAACCGAGATGAGCGGTAAAGGGAACGTTGGGAGTCACATCACCGGCATTCGCCAGGGCAAAAGCCGCAACAAAAGTCTTTGACGCCTGGTAGTCTGTCCCCTTATCCTTTTCAAACATGTAGGAGGCATGACCTTTGTTGTCGCCGGTGATCAGCTTGTTTTTTGGCCCTACCGAAGTTGGGTGCACGGCATACCAATTGACCATGCCAATTTCCGTGCCTGACAGGTTCACGAATTTGAGCAGCGTCATGGATTTATCCGTATTGTTGCCGTACAGGGCTTTTTCGGCGGCTGGATTGTTTTCGTACATGCGGGGCGAACGGTTCCAACCGACTTTGTTGAGTTCCCCTTTGCTGACCATAATCTTTCCCAGCTCCGCGTTGTTATGCGCAAGCACGATGGAATTATATACACCTTTTACAATCGCGTCGAAGCTCTGTTTGATAAATCCTTTGGGAACGGTGTCGTAAAGAAAATATCCGTCAAAACCGGCTGGAGCTGAGTGCGTGTGTGTTGCGCTGATACAAACGTTTTTCGCGCTGTAGTATTTGCTCATGATCGGATCCGCGGCAAGCTTTTCCGAGATTTTCAGTTTCGCCATTTGGCTCATTGCCCAAGTGTCGGCGCTTACAAATACGACCCGGTTTGTTCCATCGCCGACCACAAAGGCTCTTGATCTGAGACGCATGCTGATGCCGGCATTCTTCTGGGTGTCATCGGCAAATCCCATCAAACCAATTTCTGCCGCCGGACCTGTGATGTCGTAGATGCCTGCGCCCACAAGGTAGGTGCTTCCGGATGTGGAAGATGAACTGTTTGCCGACTTTACCTGACTGTCAAGAGCGCTATTATCTATCGGTACCGGATCAACAACCTCCTCTTCATTACAACCGATAAAAACAAAAACGCTAAAAATAACAAGCAGCAGAACCAGTGGTGACGTGAACTTTTTCATTTCATTTCCCTCCTGTATTTTGACTTGCCAAGTTAAAGTGCCCTTAACAACTAACCATATTAACGATAATTGAATGGCCTTAAATTAATAAAATTAAATTATAAAAGCAAGAAATATTTTTATCTGAAATAAAAAAATGGCTCATTCGACAAGAGTGTTCGTGCGCAACTGTGAATGAAAGGATGATATTTTTGTGTATGCATACTTCTGTATTTATTAATGATTTAATTTATAGCGTCAATGAGAAGTGAAGATATTTCTTGACTTAATAACCAAGCTAATTTAGTTTAATGGCATTAAATTAATAAATTATGGCATTGAAACGAAAGAGTTTCATACAAAGTAGAGGTTTAACGAAATAAATGGCACAGGAAGATTTTAAAGTATACGGCTACAGATGGGTAATCCTTTTCGTGTATTTTCTTATCAACGCGCTGATGCAGATGCAATGGATTACATTTGCTCCTGTAACCAGCGAAGCAGTTACTTTTTATGGTGTTCCAGCCATACAAATCGATCTACTTTCACTAATTTTCATGATTGTATTTATCTTCGTTTCCATTCCTGCGTCCTATATCATTGATACGAAGGGTATTCGGCTGGGCATCGGAATAGGTGCGACACTTCTCGGCATTTTTGGATTTATAAAGGGTTTTTGCGGACACAGCTATCAAATGGTCGTAATTGCCCAGATTGGAATTGCCTTAGGTCAGCCTTTTGTCTTAAATTCCGTCACTAAAGTTGGTGTTCGTTGGTTTCCCTTATCTGAACGGGCAACCCAGGCTGGCGTCAGCGTGCTGGCGCAGTTTGTTGGAATTATTTTTGCGATGCTCGCCACTCCTGTGCTTTTGAAAAAGTACGGCATGGAACAAATGCTTATGCTCTATGGTGTCGTCACGTTTTTTGGATCGATTGTCTTTTTAATACTAAACAAGGAGCGTCCACTCACACCTCCCTGTCCGGAGGGACACGATGAACGGATATCCGTTTTTGCGGGTTTAAAACACATTTTCAAACAACGTGATATGATACTCCTGATGATAGTTTTCTTTGTTGCCATTGGGATATTCAATGCCGTAACAACCTGGATTGAACAGATTATTCGGCCAAGGGGGTTTAACATTGAACAAGCAGGCATTATCGGTGCGGTTATGATGTTTGGCGGTATTGTCGGCGCCGCCATTTTACCTGCTCTTTCAGATAATATGCGGAAAAGAAAGGTATTTATAGTCATTGCCATGATTTTTTCCATTCCTGGTCTGGTTGGTCTCACTTTTGCTGCAAGTTACTCGCATTTAATGTTATCCAGTATGGTATTTGGATTTTTCCTAATGGCGGGTGGCCCGCTCGGTTATCAGTATGGCGCTGAAATTTGCCATCCGGCGCCTGAAGCTACTTCACAGGGATTGCTGACGCTTGCCGGCCAGATTTCAGGGGTTATCTTTGTTCTTGGCATGGATATTATGCTCCCGGGTGACGCACCAAAAACACCGGCAATGATTATCTTTATCGTCCTGATGATAATAAATGTTTTACTTACTCTGCAACTTTACGAATCCAAGCTTATCATGGCAAATAAAAATGAATATATCTGTTGACATTTAGCTTAGATAAAGTTAATTGAATACCATTCAATTAATAAAAAAAGGATGAATTTTATATATGCCCAAAATAAGCAGAACAGAAAAAGAAGTTGAAGAAGTTAGGTACAAAATACTTGAAATGGCTTTTAACATTCTTGTCAAAAACGGATATGAAGGTCTGTCCATGGCCAAAATTGGCACGACAATGAAGATGACGGCGGCAAATCTTTATAATTACTACGCCAATAAAGATGAGCTTTTGATTGCCATCCACAAGAAAGCACATCTAATGCTTTATGAAAAGCTCAATAGCGCCGTTGAAATGGCAAATACGCCACTTAACCGGTATCGGAATCTGGTTAATGCTTTTGTAGAATTTGGCTTACAGAACGTTAGTATTTACGACATTATGTTCAACCGGCCTGTCCGGCAGCACAGTGACTATATCGGTACGCCTCAGGAAGAACAATCTAACGATGAATTTCACAGCTCATTGAAAGTGTTGTTTTTGGCTGTACAAACCGTTAAGGAATATCGGAAAACGAGACCTGATTTACCACCGGTTAATCCTGAAATATTAACCCTGCAAAACTTCAGCACGCTGCATGGTATCATTTCGTTGCACAACAGCGGTATGTTTGCTCAAATAACCGATGAACCGGATGCCACCATGAAAATAATCATTGAAAACGCAATGTGTTGTGTCACCGGCTGATATCAACAGCTTTGTGAATCTTCACTCTCTTATTGAAACGAGGCTATCATCATGAAGCGCCAAAGCAAGTATGTCTTGGCCGTTGATTTGGGAACATCAGGTCCCAAGGCGGCTTTGATCTCCATATATGGTGAAGTTCTGAACAGCGAATTTGAGGCTACCCCCATCATTTTGCATCCCGACGGAGGAGCAGAACAGCACCCCGACGGATGGTGGAACGCCGTCATGTCTACATCAAAAAAAGTACTGAGTAATAATCATACTTCGCCGGAAGACATTGTTGCCGTGAGTGTTACCACGCAATGGTCGGGAACGGTTGCCGTGGATCAGGAAGGCAGGCATCTGATGAATGCCATCATCTGGATGGACAGCAGAGGCGCCGAATCATTGAAAGAAATCATGAGGGGCCTCATTAAAGTGGAAGGCTATCCATTGTTCAAAATGCTGACTTGGCTGAGGCTGACCGGGGGCGCGCCCTCCCATTCCGGAAAAGATTCACTTGGCCATATTTTGTGGCTGAAAAAAAACAGGCCGGATTTGTATCGCAAAACTTATAAATTTCTTGAGCCCAAAGATTATATCAATTTACGTTTTACCGGTAAATTTGCCGCGACGTATGATTCGATCCTGTTGCACTGGGTAACAGACAACCGTGATCCGTCGCATGTCGTTTATTCGGACAAGTTGCTTAATATGGTGGGAATTGATCGTTCTAAACTGCCAGATCTTGTTCGCGCAATTGACATTGTTGGTCCGTTGAAAAAGGAAATAGCTGCAGAGCTGGGATTGAAAGAGGGCACTCCCGTTATCGGAGGAACTCCGGATGTCCCTTCCGCTGCCGTGGGCTCCGGAGCTGTTCGGGATTTTGAAGGCCATTATTATATTGGCACTTCATCCTGGGTATCCGCCCATGTTCCTTTTAAGAAGACGGACATTTCCCATAATTTCGGTTCTTTTCCCAGTCCGGTTCCCGGACGCTACATGATTCTGACCGAACAGGAATGCGCCGGCAAGTGCCTGACCTGGATCAGGGATAATGTTTTGTATCACCAGGATGAACTGATGCAGGAAGAAAACGCTCCTGATATATTCAAGGTTCTGGATAAAATCGTATCAAGGGTTCCTGCGGGCGCCAACAAAGTCATTTTTACTCCATGGCTTTATGGAGAACGCTCGCCAATTGACGATTGTCATATCCGGGCGTCTCTCTTCAATGTTTCCCTGGAAAACACCCGGGCTGACATTCTTCGCGCCATTTTTGAGGGAGTGGCGTTCAACGCAAAATGGCTGATTGCTCCTGTGGAAAAATTTATGGGAAAGCGGTTTGACTATCTCAACTTCATTGGCGGCGGCGCCAATTCGGACATCTGGGCGCAAATTATTGCGGATATTTTTGACAGAAGAATCCGCCAGGTCAAGGATCCGATTTTTTCCAACGTCAGGGGCGCTGCTTTTCTGGCTTCGATTGCTCTGAAATATATAACGCTGGAAGATATTCCCAAATACATACAAATCAAGGCGGAATACACTCCCAATCCCGACAACCGCAAGATATACGATGAGCTGTTTAAGGAGTTTGTCAATTACTACAATGTCCAGAAGAAAGCATGTGCGCGCATGAACAGGAACAAGAAAGACGTGTGTTCAGTATAATTTATCAATAAATTTAGACAGGAGGATACGGATTTATGGAATACGCGGAAATAATGAAAAGAAAGGACGCGCTTCTGGAAAGACCGGTACAGCCGATTCCAAAGGACGTACTTGCATCCGAACACAAACGCTACGCAGAACACTGCAAGCGGTCGATTGAAATTTTTGAAAAGGCCAAAGCATTGATTCCCGGCGGTGTCCAGCACAATTTGAGCCAGAACAAGCCTTTCCCTCTGGCGATGGATCGTGGCAAGGGTTACAAAGTATGGGATGTGGACGGCAATGAGTACATTGATTATCTGATGTGCGGCGCGCCCATTATGCTTGGGCACAGTTATGAGCCGCTTGATGAAAAAATCATTGAGATCATCCGGGAAAAAGGACCGGCTACCGGCCTGACCTCGGAATATGAGCTCTTAGCCGCGGAACAAATCATCAAACACATGCCCGGCGTGGAAATGGTCCGTTTTCTCCAGTCTGGCACCGAAGCTGATATGGCGGCCATGAGGATTGCGCGGGCGTTCACCGGCAAACTCAAAATCATCAAGATTGGCGGCAGTTATCATGGATGGTCCGATCAGATGATTTATTCCGTTCATATTCCCCGGACTGCCAATTTTGAGTCCAAAGGTATTCCCGCGGAATGTTTTGCCCATATCATTGACGTGCCGCCCAATGATTTTGAAGCTCTCGAGAATGCCTTCAAAGACAATCAGGATAAAGGAGGAGTTGCCGGTGTGATGGTTGAGCCGATTGGCGGTGAATCAGGCGCTCATCCGGTTCATCCGGATTGGAACAAGGCAATCCGCAAACTTTGCGACCAGTACGGCTCCCTGATGATTTTCGACGAAGTGGTCACCGGTTTCAGACTGGATATGGGCGGCGCGCAGAAACTGTATGGCATTACTCCGGACATAACCGTCCTGGGCAAAATCATCACGCACGGCTATCCGTCATCGGGTGCTGTAGCCGGCAGAAAAGACGTTATGAAAGTCTGCACGGGCAGCATGGGAGAGAAGATTTTTGTCGGTGGCACACTGGCAGCCAACCCCATTTCCATGGCAGCCTGTTACTATGCATTAAAATACATGGAAGAAAACGACGCAGTGGCCAAAGCAACCGCATACGGCAATCAACTTACCCAGGCTCTCAATGACCTGTTTGACACACGTCCGGACCTGGGCTTCTTTGTCTACAATTTCGGCGCCATTATGCATTACATGACCACGGCATTCTTTTCCGTGGATCTGAGCGATCCAAACGGCATCATGGAAATTTTCTCGAGAAAACAGGTTGCGGATGATTATCAGGTCGTGACCATGGCCCGTGGACTGTGCACCCTAGCCGGAACCCGCATGTACACATGCATGCAGCACGATGAAGAATCCTTGAAGAAAACACTGGAAGTCTGGGAATATCTGCTTTCGCTGATACCGAGACGTTAACACAAATCGTAACTTTTACAATTGAGGAGTATTAACTATGGCGGAAAAGAAAAAAACAAAAGATGTAAAGAAAACAATGGATGTTTTCGCGGATAAGCCCATAGCGATTCCGGAAAGCATTGACATGGAGAACCATTTAATCGCCACCTACTGGCTCAAGGGTGACAAGTCCTACGATGCTTCTTTAGTCGGCCAGTTTCTGGCCATCGAACAGACCACTGGCACCTGGGTGCCTGTTCCCGGCGAGACGCCGGAAATCCGCGCCGGTCATGTCGCCAAAGTCATCGGCGTCTATGAAGCTCCGTTCTATGAATACGGTGTGCCACCGGAAGTGACGGAAAGACAGTGCATCATGCAACTGGCCTTTCCCTCGTCAAACGTTGAAGATCAGCTTCCCATGATGCTGACGGCGATCATCGGCAATATTTCCATGGTGCCCAACTTCAAACTGCTGGATATCCGGTTTCCCAAAGCCACACTCGACCAGTTCAACGGACCCAAATTCGGCCCGGACGGCTGGTGGAAAATCCTCGGCCTCAAGAAGGATCGTCCTCTGCTTAACAATATGATCAAGCCCTGCAGCGGCTATCCGCTGGAAGTCGGCGCAAGATTGTTCCGGGAAGCGGCGCTCGGCGGCTGCGACGTTATCAAGGACGACGAGCTGATCGCCAACATGCGTTACAACGACGCGGTGAAAAGAGTTAAAAACTACATGAAGATCGAAAATGAAGTTTATGAAGAAACCGGCGAGCATACCATCTATACCGTCAATATCACTGACCGCCTGCCGCGGATGTTCGATCTGGCCAGACGTTGCGTTGATGCCGGTGTCAACGGCATGATGGTCAACTATCTGGCGGTTGGTCCCGAAGCCATGCGCGCCCTGGCTGATGACCCTGCAATCAATGTGCCCATCCTAGCCCATATGGATGTGGCGGGAGCTTACTACATGGCGCCCAATCAGGGTATTTCTTCTCCTCTCATTCTCGGCAAGTTCCCCCGCTTATGCGGCGCGGACTCCATTGTGCTGCCCTTCTCGCTGGGCGGCAAGGGGATTTACATGCATGAACGATTCATGACCACCGTCCGCAACCTGATTTACCCCATGGGCAATCTGAAAGCCACCATGCCCATGCCGTCGGGCGGCATCACGCCGGCCAATGTTTCCGATATCGTCAACGCCCTTGGCCGCGACATCATGATCGGTTCCGGCGGAGGCATTCATGCTCATCCGCATGGACCCAGAGCGGGCGCCCGTGCGTTGAGACAGGCCATTGACGCGGCCTGCAAAGGCATCAAACTGGAAGAATACGCCAAGGAGCATGAAGAGCTCGGCGTTGCGCTTGGCGTCTGGGGCAAGCATACCGATTTCAAGGTCAGCAGTTAGCTTCATTGTTGTTTTCAGCCGGCGCGGGTTGTTCCATCCGCCCGCCCGGCTTTTTTATGATCTGTTGAACATTAATATCAGCAGAAGGATTTAAATTTGGATCATTATCTGCACAACGACCCGCGCCTTCCTCTGGCTTGGGGGCCATGGTTTTCTCACGAATACATCAATTATTTTTCCGTGAAGGCAGTAGATAAAATCATGACTCTTCCACAGGTTGATGTAAAACCGAAACCTGATTTCAACCAAAGGATATGGCCGGTTGGTCCGAAGCATATAGATTTGTACAAGGAAAGTTATCAGGAGCGTCGCCAACTCGACCCGCTCTGGTCTTTCGTTTATAAAAAGCGAAACGGCGATTATGCCCAGGATGCGCCAAACGGAAAAACCATCGAGCCCTGGAAGATTCTTGTCATTTACAGCACCGAACCTGATCTGTATCCGGACTACGATTTGAACCTTCACAAAAATCAGAAATTCACGGGAGGATCGCACGGCTGGCGTCACATGCATTTCAAGCTTCTGGGAACAACCTATGGCATTGCGCCGCAATCCTTCCGTGTTCACCGGGACCTGTCCAATCTTGCTTTTGAAAACGGCAACAATTACTGGGGCTGGCGATACTTATCCCGTGCCGGCCATTACCTTGCCGACCTGGGCCACCCTTTTCACGTAAAAGCGCTGCCCGTTTCTTTTCTGGCGAAAAAGTTTTTTGCGAGGCATGAACTGTTTAAAATTGTATCCGCCATGCATCAGAGTTATGAAGTCTATGTTGAGCGAAAATTCCGCGAGGGCTTCGCCCCATTTGGCAATGCCCTGCTCCGGGGAGCACACGAAGGGCAAAGGGCAACAGCGGATGTGGATTCTCAATTGCACAACTACATTAAGAACGCGCGTCAAAAACACGATGCGATATTTTATAATATCTACGAAAAGTTCGGCAGGGAACTTCTTGATGCTTTTGCGCCAATGGATCAGAATAGCCATTTGGATGCCGCAGCCCAAACCAACCGCTGTTCCGCTGATGCAGCAAAGGTTCTTTTCAAGGAAAAAAATCTTCCAAAACTCGGCTATCTGGACGAGATCACCGTCAACATCCTGTTTGATGTCGGGAAAATACTCGGAGCATTCTTGAACGAGTCTGCCAATCATGCGCCGAGCATTTCAGCCGCCGGAAATTAACGGCTATTGATTCCCGCTTTTTTTCATGGCTTCCTGAACGTCCGCATTGCGCAGCATCGCCGCAAGGTCAACGACCGATGCGGGCAGCGTGCCGACGGGTTTTCCCGTGGAGAGCGCCAGACAATATATATGCGCGATTTTTTCCAGAAGTTCCGCGTGCAGAATGGCCTTGTCCAGATTTTTTCCCAATGCCAGAATGCCATGGTTTTGAATAATATAGGCGTTGGCATTGTTGGACAACAGTCCACCCACATTAGCGGCAAGTTCCGGGCTTCCTGAAAGAGCGTAGGGAATTACTTCAACGGCATGGCCCAGTGAAAAAGATACCTCATCAAAAAGAGCGGGAATCGGGGTGTTGAGCACTGCGAAGATGCTGCCGAAAATCTGATGGGTATGAACAACGGCGTTTACATCTGGTCGCTTCTGATAAATGATACTGTGCATTCCGGCTTCCACGGAGGGCCTGAGTCCGTTTTTTACTTCAATGGCCGAGTTGTCAAACCCGACCACGCAAATATCGTCAGCAGCAAGTTCCTGATACTTTAAGGACGACGGTGTGATGGCTATGGCATTGTTATCCAAGCGAACTGAAACGTTTCCTCCCGACCCTCTCAGTGAACCAAAATATCCTTGCTCGGAAAGCCAGAGACTGGCTTTAAGAACGCTTTTCTTCTCATTTTCGTATTGCGACATAGTAATAAAATAACCTCCTGTCTAAATTTATTAAGCTTCCGGTATCCACAATTCTTCTGACGCTAAAGTCCATAACATAAAAAAAGGAAAATATTTATTGACTTCATAATTTAATAGCGTTAAGTTAATAGCATTAATGCGATGTATATGCAAGGTATTAGTCACATTATCTGAAAAGAAATGGAAAAAGAATTTTTTTTCTTTTGAAAAAATTGAGAAGGGAACTTTAGAAAATGTCCGTTTTGGGGAGGTCCGATGATAAAAATCCATAAAGCAGGAGGAGGAAGAATGAAGAGATTTCAATTAATTTTGCTGTCGTTGGCGCTGGTCATGGCATTTTGCGCTTCAGCTTTCGCCGTCGATGTGAAGTTCAGCGGTTCCTACTACGCAGCCGGAATGTACTTGGATAAAACCACATTTTTGAAGGGAGGTACGCCCTATATTCCTTCGCCGGGTAGTAATATACCGCCAATTCCGGTTAGTACGGAAAATCTAAGCAGCGCCTTTTATTATCAGAGACTCCGGATCAATACGGATGTTGTGGTATCTCCGGGCCTGAAACTTGTAACCCGATTTGATGTAATGGAACGGAACTGGGGGGCAGCGAGAAGCTTTCCTGGAATAGATACTGATGTTGAATCCTCCGGAACAAAGGCGGAAAACGAAAACATCGCTTTTGACTGGGCTTATGTTGAATATACGTCTCCTGTCGGATTATTTATGGTCGGTATTCAGGATGACGGCGGGTGGGGTACCATTCTTGCGGACACATCAAGGCCACAGGGTATTGTGACTTATGCAATTGAAGCAAATGGATTTATTGCTGCTTTGCAGTTTGTTAAAATGATTGATGGCAGCAGAAGGGCAATCAACCCCTTACAGTACAGTGATTTCGATATGGATAAGTATCAGCTTGCCACTATGTATGAATGGAAAACCGGCAAGGCCGGCATACTGGGGATATTTTATCGTGCGGCAAACTTCAGAGACCTTGGCATTCTTGCGAAAGTATATGTTTTGGAACCTTTCGTTGTTGCCAATTTAGGTCCTGTAAAAGTTCAGGCCGAACTGGATTACGCATGGGGCAATCTCAATAATGATAATCCAGGTGGAATAGAATTTCGCGTTGATAACTTGGTCGGATGGATTGATGCTGGTGTTGACTTTAAGCAGTATTATTTTGGAGGCACTTTTGCTTATGTTTCCGGTAATGATTGGAAAAATTGTGATATGGCCAAAGGAGGCGTTATCAGAGGCGGTTTCCTAACCGGCGGCATGGATTGGAATCCGACATTAATTTTGTTTAACAATGAACGTCAGTACTGGGCAGGCGATATTGGCGGTCACGACATGACGGGCACCTTCACCAATGATGTATCCAAGACTTTCGGTCTTAATGATTCAGGTATGTATAATGCGTGGTTTTTCCAGACCAGAGCGGGTGTTCGTCCGACGAATAAGCTGGACATTAATGCGTCCGTCTCTTACGCTCTGGCGGATAGTAAAACGCTTGGATCAATGCTCGGCCCGTTAATTGGCATGCAGGCAACGGAGGCTGTGTCTAATGAGTACGGTTGGGAAATCGATCTCACCGGAACTTACAAAATCACAGATAATTTGAGTTATATGCTGGGCGGCGGTTACCTTTTCACGGGCAATTATTTTAAAGGTTCGGATCCCAACAATCAGGTAAGAGATGATTTTCTCATTCTTAATAAATTGACGCTGACATTCTAAATGAACTGGTATAGTCATAGCGGACACCTCGAAAAGAGTGATATAGAGAATAAA
>CAZBGE010000091.1:0-12889 GCA_964491435.1 uncultured Smithella sp. | reverse complement strand
GGACAGGAATGTCAACTTCCTGCTGTCGCTGGATGAAAATGATTTGAAAACACTGCTGATCGCCCTCCGGGAACGCATTGAAGCAATAAAATAGTAACCGCAGCCTGTCCTTTTAATCCGGCGCGCCAGAGCGGCGGCGCGACCATTTCCTGCATCCTACCGGATAAATTGAGATTTTATACGACCGGCGATATTTTCAATCGATTCGCTGAAAAGGGATTCCAGGGAAAAGTCCTCCAGGCGCCGGTCCTCCCACAAGAGATTGTATTCATCGATCAGATTGCGGATATCGTGATAACGATACCCCAGGGCGGCTATCTTTTCCGTCAGGGTCAAGTTTTCATTAAAGCGGATATGGAGCAGCAGCAAATTGCTGATCCCTGCGTCTGCTCCCCGCAGAGGAATGATCATGATGGGCGCTCCGTCTATTTTGCCCCGTCCCAGATAAACATGGCCCGTGCTGACAATAGTTCTTTTGACACCCATTAACGCCGTAGGATAATCGGCGCGGGACTGCATGCCGGCGGCCACGCCGCCTTTCGCCCGGATGGCGATCATGGAGCCTTCCGTCGGATTCCCCTTTTCATTAAGGCAGGTGATGTCATAAACCGCATATCCATCCACCGCTGCGACGGCCGGCTGGGTGCGCTTAATCGTCATGATTTCACGATAGGTCAAATTCTTCAAAGTAAACTTCAGAGTTTCCAGCAGGTCAAAAATAACGCCGGTAAGTTCTTTTTCCTTCCGGCTGGTTCCCACGGTAACGGTTTTGGCCTGATGGCGGATGGCGTCAATCGGTCTGGTAAGCTCGTCGATGGCCGCCCCCATTGTGACATCCAGCAGTTCATAGGGAGAAAAAAGGTCTTTTTCATTTTTAAAGTCCTGGCGGATTTCCTGCAATGGCAGTTTGCCGGCTGCATATTTCAGCAGGAGAACCAGGTCGGCGATGGTTTTGCCTCCCAGCGCGCCAAAAGCGCCATTTTGCCGGTGCGCGTTGAACTGTAAATAAAACTCATGAATGATCCGGTGGAGCGAATCATCGGCAATCATGTCGAAAACGGACATTTTCTTTTGTGTTCTCTGCGTGAATTCCGCCGCCAGACGGCCGCGGAATTCACGGAAAATTTGCGCTTCTTCATCGATGGCGCGCGCTGCATAGTAGCCCCATAAATGCCCGGCCATCGTATTGAGAATCACCGGCAGAGGCTCGGGAGCGACGGGAACAGGAATGACCGCATCGGCAACCTGAGCAAAACGGGCGTCGCCTTCGTCTGCAAAAACGACCACCGACGCCTTATGCGCCTTGAAGATAGCCACGTCCTTCAAAACATCCTCCGCCACTGCCGGGGGATTTCCGGCCACACAGGCCAGAATGAGCGGTTCGGAAGACAAATCAATATGCTTCTTATTTTCAATAAAGTCGGAGGAAATGGTTTTATAGCAAAGCTCGCTGAGTTTAATGCGGATTTCATCGGCCGCCGCCTTGTTCGGACCGCTGCCCACAATCGCCCAGAATTTTTTGCCAACCGCCTTTTTGACCGAGGCGGCGACAGCTTCGCGATTGGCGAATATCCGTTCCATCAGGCGCGGCGCGAGTTCGAGATGGCGCAATTGAGAGGCGATAACCGCGTCGGCGCGCGCATGCAGAAGCTGAGCGAAAAAGAGCGCCAGCACTTGACCGGCGATAATCTGGGCATAAAAAGCCTTGGTGGAAGCAACCGACATTTCAATATCGCGTCCATCGCTGGTATAGAAGACGCCATGTGATTTGGCGGTGATATCCGATTGCCGGCGGTTGACAATGGAGATGATCCACGCCCCGCGCTGTCTGGCCATCGCCACGGCCCGGTTGGTGTCGGTGGTGGTTCCCGATTGGGTGATGGGAATGACCAGCGTGTCGGACAGGTCTTCTTTGAGTCCGAACCCGCTCAACTCCGATGCGACTTGAGACAAGATATGAAGAGGCGAGCCGGCAAGATAATCAGACAGAGCGCCCGCCACCGCCTGGCCCGCAACAGCCGCCGTTCCATGACCGGCCACAATGATGTTTTTAATCGCGCCGCTGACCAGGCCTTCGCGCACAGCGGCGGGAACCATATCCTCGCCCAGATTGAACATGACCTGGACAGGGGATTGACCGGCTTTGGAAATGCGGTATTTTCCCCGCAGCGTTCGCTTGACCGACAGAGCGGATTCGGAAATTTCTTTCAGAAAATAATGCGGATAGCCGCTGCGGTCGATATCCCGCGTCGTGATTTCAGCGGTCTGCATAGACTCATCCGTCAACGCAAAATCAGCGCCGTCATAAGAACAGGCGGAAATGCCTCCCATGCCCGGGCCGCCATTTTGGGCAAGTGTCAGAATCTGCCCGCCCTCTTCGCCGTTCATTTTGAGAAAATGCGGCATCACCTCTACAAGACCGTAAAGTTCTGAAGAAAACATATACTGATCGGCGTTGACGCCCACATAAATGGACTGGCCGCTGCCTTTGAGCGCCAGATACATCTTTCCCGGCTCCAGATTGCTTTGCATCGCGATGGCGTGCGACCCTTCAAAATCGTTGACGGCCAGCCGGAACGCCTCCGCCAGGTTTCGTCCCGCATTCAGATATTTTTCAATTTGCAGAGGGATGATTTTGGTGTCGGTGGTCATCCTTTCTGCAATCATTTCAATGGGTTTTTCCAGGGATTGACGAAGCTCGGCGTAGTTGTCGATATCTCCGTTTAACACGGCGCTAATCTCCATCTCAAGGCCGGGATAAGCCGGACAGCCGGAAGGCGAACGGCTGATGGAATAGTTATTGACCGGGTGACAATTCTCCTCCGTGATGGAAC
The DNA here is from genome assembly GCA_964491435.1 of uncultured Smithella sp. Taxonomy (GTDB): domain Bacteria; phylum Desulfobacterota; class Syntrophia; order Syntrophales; family Smithellaceae; genus UBA8904. The sequence goes on along the minus strand of CAZBGE010000091.1, from coordinate 10,055 downwards.
CGGCCGAAGCCCAACGGGTGTGCGTCAGAGCTGTTTCACAGCTTGTCGCGGCGCAGGCGAAACACTGCAGGATCCGGTCTTCCCGAATGGTGTTTCTCAAAGCGGCGACATTGCGACCCAGTTCGCCGACTGTGGAAAAAGTTTTATAGGTAAAAGCGACGCTAACGCCGCCTGCCGAAGCATTCCGGCCGGAAGAAACGGCCATGGACATATTCAGAAGATCGCCTTTTTGCAATCTCCGCATATATTGCTCTTCCAGCCCATTTTGCCTGATTTGCCGGAGAACATCCTGCATGATTTTCTGACTCATGCTAAAGGCCAGCTGAACGCCCGCCGAATCCCGGCCCCGGACTTCCAGGCGCTCCAGCGCGTTCAACAGCAAGTTGAGTTTCCGGTATTTCCGGAAGCTCGCGGGCCTGACAGCCGGATAATGCTCCTCTCCCGTCAACGCCAGCACTTTCTGCCGATTCGCCAGAATATCCTTTTCCAGCATCCAGCAGATGTCTTTGAGCAGAAGCATCCGGCTGTTTACGACTTCCTGTTCAATGGAATTAATGACCGTCGCCTGCCCTTCCAGATATTTCTCTTCATCTTTCAGGAATTTGTTCATCTCCACGGCAATCAGGAATAAATCCTCCGCGCGGCCGGTCTGAAAAAAAAGCAATTCCTGCGCATCCTCACTTTTGAGTTCCGCCAAGGCGATGTCCATGGCGCGGAGCTCATGCACGCCGCCCAGGTAATTCATCGCCGTGTTTTTTCCGGCGAAATCACTTTGTAAACCGGCTTTCCTGACTTTCTTCCACAAAGAGGCGATCGTGAGATCAGCTGTTATTTCCGCGGCGCGTTTTGGCGGACAGTACGTCATTAAACCGGCAAAACCGCAATGGAGTTGACTGGGACAAAACGGAAAAAAGATCAGCGCCGGCCCGGCAACAGAAGAGGGACGGCAGCCGATCAAAACCCGGCACGTCGCGATGAACAGCCCAATATTGGATAAAATCTTAAACATTTTAACGATATTTCCTCACTTGGCAAAAAAACAAATCATTTTTTGTGTCACGACATCCGACAGCAGGCGCAAATCCCTGGCTCGCACATCATACACATGCACAACCTTCTCAAAATGCGCATCATCCGGCATCAGCTCCGCCAGGATGTTCGGCTGCTTCTTCATCCAGGGTGTATTGAACAAAACACCATCTTTTTCGGGGTAAATCGCCATGTAAAAAATGTCCATTTCCACCATGTCCTGAAAAAAATGCGTCCCGAATGACAAATCGGGAATCAAAGAGCCTTCAGAATAGGCAATTTCGCCGATGGCCGCAATGTTGTTGATTTCCGAAAAGGTCACCGGCACACCCATGGCCGGCGTGGTTGTGCCCCATCTGCCCGGCCCCAAAAGAATGGTCGGCATGGTCTCGCGTTTTCCGATCTGCTTGTTCAATTTGCCCGTCAACCGGGCAACTTCGTGTTTTTCAGAAAGATTCAGTCCGGCATACCCTTTCGGATCAATGTAGATAATGCGGGAAATAACCTGATAGACGCTGCCGCCCATAAAATTGGCTTCCTGCCTGAGCAGAATTCTGGATTTATTAATTTTTTCCGGCATTTCCACCCGGCTGTAATGCCCCTTGGTCTGGAAGGGACGGCATTGCAGGAGATTAATGCGGAAAACGCCTTGATCGCTGAAGTTAACCGTAAATTCAATATCAACCGGATAGCGGTAAACCTGTTCCAGTTTTTTCATCATCCGGGACATGGTCCCGGCAAAGGGCGTATGGCCCAGCAGTTCATCAAATGTCAGAATCCAGGCGTCTGTGCCCTGTTTACCCAGGGATTGCAGGTATTCAGAGGCAGCCAGATCGCGCGAGGCGATCATCTCCAGATGTTTTTCAATGGATTGGGTCAACAGTTGCGCCGCGGGAAGCGTTTGAAAGTTATTATCCTTCAGATTCAGAATATCCGCTTCATTCTGTGAAAATCGCTTGATGTCGTCCTGCCTGGCATAAGGCTTGACGAGCGGCGCATCCAGCGCGACGATGCGCGGATAATCGTTTTCCACGCGATTGACCGCGCGTGTCCCCAGGCCGAAGACCATGCGCAGCATCCCGGCTTTCGGGTCCATCCCTTTTTGCCAGACAAACGTATTGTAGGACAGGCCGACGCCCGCCAGATCCGGGAAAAAATAGATATCGCGATGAGATCCGGATACGCGCTGCACCAGCAGCGCCATCTGTTCATCCTGCCGGGCCATGCCGCGCTGCAAACGGTACGTCAGCGCGTCTTCATTCATCGTGGAAGCGAAGATTTTACGGACGGCTTCTTCAAAATGCCGGTAGCGTTCTTCCGGCGCCCCCTGATTGGCGCAGAAATAGCTTTCATATTTTCCGGCGAAAGCGTTGCCGAAAGCGTCTTCCAGCAGCGAACTGGAACGCACGATAATCGGCGATTGCCCGAAATATTCCAGCAGCAGCTGAAACTGTTCCTTGATTTCATCAGGGAAAACGCCTTGCAGCATCTTGCTTTTCAGTTCGCGGGCGACATCAAAATATCCTTCATCGGTTTTTTGCGCCATCAGCAGCTTCCACCAGCCGTTCTGCACCATGTAAGAGTAGAAAATATCCGAACCGATATAAAATGAATCATGAATTTCCAGCACGCTCTTCCAGTCAATAGCCGTATCCCGGCTCAGGATGCTGCGGGCCAGCAGCATGCCCACGGATTTGCCGCCGATAAAACCAGTGCCAATCATGCGTTTCTTGATTTCCAGCAGATCTTCCAGCGAAAAGTATTCCTTGACCAGAGACAAAATTCTTTTCTCCCGCCCGATCAGAACATGCGACAGAGTTTCAACCATGCCTTGCTTTTCCTGAATGGCTTCAGGATCTTCCAGAATATTGGCGGCTTTGAGAAAAATGCGGTCCCAGTAGTCGAGATTGCGTACGCCGCTGGTCGCATTTTTATCTGTGAGATATGATAATGTGCTTGCCGCATCAGCGCTGTTTAAGATCGGAACGAATTTGTCCCCTTCCATAATATGAGGCAGAAACATGGTCGGCGTATATCTTTTCCAGGCTTTGAGCGGATGGACGCAGATTTTACCCTGATTGTTATAGACATCCAGCAGGACCTGCGTTGTTTCGCGAATCCGCGCCACGGTTTTAAAAGAATGGCGGCTGCGCAGGATGGCGAAATAAGCCACCGTATTGAGTTCAAACAGATAGGGGCAGGTAATCACAAAGAAATTACCGATCATCAAATCAGTCGCCCAGGCCATCAATAAATCGGAGAGACTGTCAAAAACATAAAACACATCGCGTCCTTCGTCACGCACGATGCTATGGACCTGGGTGGAAAAGGATTCAAAACCTCTGTTGGCGTTGAGTTGATAAACCTTAATCTGCGGGTCCGGTTCCAGAAGAGCGGGGTGGTGGGCAAAGCGCATATAGACCATGCGCTGATTCCGCGCCAGGGCAGCTTTGACATAAGGAGCGACAAATTTTTTATAATCTTCAACATCGTCAACTTGCAGGACAACGTTGTCGCCCATCTGCAGATAATTGAGTATCTCATCCAAACCGTTCATCCCGGTGCTGACGCGCGTATAAGGTGCCATAAGAGTTTCTGTCCTTTTTTGTCTTCTATGGAACAAATTTGTTCCCGAAAAGCCGGTTTATGCCATTTTTGCGCCGCTGGCGCGGACACAGTTTTCTTTAATATTATCTTGTAATAACCATATGTTAGAAAATTAATATCCTGTTTTCGGCTCTCTGGGATCTTTCGGTTCTATTCTTTTGAAGCCGCCCGGTCATTTCTAAATCAATTTTTGTGCCATGATTATTTAACGGATTTTTACTCACTCTTCCGCCTCTATTTCGCCTGCCTAAGCCAGTACATATTTGTTCGTTTTTTTAAATTTTTGAAATTTCACGTCGTGGCGCCGTTTCTCCATTCCAGTATTAAAATTTTATTTACGGTTCAATATTGTTCTATTTTATAATCGCGTTTTTTTGTTATTTCATTAATAATATCAACACATAATGAATGATAAGGCGATTTGGCGCGGTCCTTGCCTTAGCAATATCACAACTTATTTGGCAAAGGAGGATTTAGTTATGAATTCAGGAGATACAGCATGGGTTTTGACGGCCAGCGCGCTGGTCCTGTTAATGACCATTCCGGGACTGGCATTTTTCTACGGCGGCCTGGTTCGCCGCAAGAACGTTCTTTCTATCTTGATGCAATGTTTTATTATTGTCTGCGTCGTCAGTTTGCAGTGGATGTTGTTCGGCTATTCGCTCGCTTTCGGTCCGGACTTTCACGGCATCATCGGCAAACTGGACTGGCTGGGGTTGACGGGAGTAGGCTCTTTGCCTAATCCGGATTATTCCAAGGGCATTCCGCACTACGCTTTTATGATTTTTCAGGCCATGTTCGCCATCATTACGCCGGCTTTAATTATCGGCGCTTACGCGGAACGGGTGAAGTTTTCCGCCTTCCTGGTTTTTACCTTGTTGTGGACGACTTTTGTTTATGATCCGCTGGCGCACTGGGTCTGGGGTGTCGGAGGATGGATGAGAAATCTGGGTGCGCTGGATTTCGCCGGTGGCATCGTTGTTCATGTCAGCTCCGGAATTTCCGCTTTGGTCCTGGCTTTACTGCTGGGGAAGAGAATCGGCTACAATCATCGACCGATTCGTCCGCACAACCTGCCCTTTACCGTTCTGGGTGCGGCACTCTTGTGGTTTGGCTGGTTTGGATTTAATGCCGGCAGCGCGCTGGCCGCGGACGGCCTGGCGGCCAATGCTTTTGTTACCACGCATATGGCCACTGCTGCCGCGGGTCTTACCTGGGCCCTGGTGGAATGGTGGCACAACGGCACACCAACTATTCTGGGCGCCGCGACTGGCGCGGTGGCCGGGCTGGTGGCCGTGACCCCGGCCTGCGGCTTTGTCAACCCGATGAACGCGATGTTCATCGGCATAATCGTCGCCGTTGTCTGCTACCTGGCCGTGGCGATCATTAAAAGCAAACTCGGTTATGACGATTCGCTCGATGCCTTCGGTGTGCACGGCGTGGGTGGAACGGTCGGAACAATCGCTACGGGACTGTTCGCGGAGAAAGCCGTGAATGCGGCGGGAGCCAACGGCCTGTTTTTCGGCAATGCGCATCAGCTTTATGTTCAGGCTCTGTCGCTGATCGTGACTGTCGCCTTTGCCGCGATCATGACCTTCATCCTCTTCAAGATCGTGGATGTCATGATGGGTATGCGCGTGGAAGAAAATAACGAAATCGTCGGCCTGGATTTAACGCAACAAAGCGAAGCCGCTTATACCGTGATTGAATAGGAGGAATGAATCATGAAACTCGTTATTGCCATTATTCAACCGCACAAACTGGAAGCGGTGAAAAGAGAACTGGAAGCCGTGGATGTGAACTTGATGACAGTCACCAACGTGGTCGGCCAGGGAAGGCAGAAGGGCGTCACGGAAATTTACCGCGGCGCCAAGGAGGCGGGCGGTCTGCTCAACAAAGTCCGCCTGGACATTGCCGTAAACGAAGACTTTGTCGAACCGGCCATTGCCGCCATCAACAAGGGCGCGCATACCGGATCGGTGGGCGACGGCAAGATCTTTGTGGTGGAGCTTGCCGAATGCATCCGCATCAGCTCCGGCGAGCGCGGCGGCACGGCCATCGGATAAGGCAGTCTTTATGGATCAGGAGAAAAAGCATTCCATGGAAAACAAACTGGCGCGCTGCATCTCCGACTGCGAGAAGATGGTCATTCTTCACGCTTTAAGAAGGGCCGGAGGCAACCTGTCGGATGCGGCGCAGATGCTCGGAACGACGAAACGCACCCTGGCGGGAAAGATTAACAAATATGAAATCGACTGTACACAATTTGAATCAGAATAAAAAAATGAAGGAGTGGAAAAAATGAAGATGAATACCAAGAAGACAATAACGATGTTGATCATGGCATTGACACTGGCGATATCTCCAATCATCGCGTCAGCTGCCGAAGACACCAAACCTGCCGACAGCAAACAGGAGGCGGCAAAGGTTACCGGCGAAATCGCCGCAGGCATTTTAAGCGCCTATATCTGGCGGGGACAGGAGCTGAGCCGCCAGAGCGCGGTAGTGCAACCCTCCGCGACGGTAAGTTACCGGGGATTTACAGCCAACATCTGGGGCAACCTGGATACAAGACCATATGCGGCGGGAGATCAGAAATATTCATCCAACTATACGGAAACCGACGTAACCCTTTCCTACTCGCGCAAGATCGGCATCTTTCAGCTGGGAGGCGGATACATTTATTACGGACTTTCCTCCCTGACGCCCGGCGGGACCGATCCGCTCGACTCCCAGGAATTGTTTGTTTCAGCGGGGCTGGACACCCTGCTGGCGCCGACGCTGACCGTTTACAAAGAAATTGATCATTACCATCAATGGTACGCCACGCTGGGCGTTTCCCACACGTTTACCCTGCATGAAAAAGTCGGGCTGAAGCTTGCCGGAAACGTCAGCTACCTGCTGTCCACCGATGAAAACACGTATCCCAAATTCAACGGGGATTCCCTGCCCACCACGGACAAGTTTAATAATTTTCATGACGGAGTGGTTTCCGTATCGCTGCCGGTGAACGTCATTTCGTCTCTGACGGTCACCCCGGCCGTGTCTTATGTCTTCCCGCTTTCCGACGATGCGAAATTCGAAATGAAGGCGCGTGGACTGCAAGGATCGGCCGCACCATCCGGCAGGGACAGCTCTTCATTCCTGTACGGAGGAGTAACGTTCAGTTTCGCTTTTTAAGGGGAAACCATCATTACATGAAAGCCCATTATTTCAAACACGTGCCTTTTGAAGATCTCGGCAGCATCCGTTTGTGGCTTGAAGCGGCGGGATACGAAATATCATGCACACCTTTTTTTGCATCGGCAGACCTGCCCGTTCCGCAGGAAGTGGACCTGCTGATTGCCATGGGTGGACCGATGAGCGTCAATGACGAAACGGTCCATCCGTGGCTTGTCCCGGAGAAAAAATTCATTCGGCAAATGATCATGTCCGGCAAACCGGTTTTGGGCATTTGCCTGGGCGCGCAGCTGATCGCCAGCGCCATGGGGGCAAAGGTCTATCCGAATTCCATGAAAGAAATCGGATGGTTTCCGGTCTATGGCATTCCATCAGACGACCGTTCCGTTTTTCGCTTCCCGCAATCGTTACAATCTTTCCACTGGCACGGAGAAACATTTGACCTGCCTGCGGGAGCAACGCACATCGCCAGAAGTGATGAATGCGAAAATCAGGCATTTCAAATGGGTCTTTCGGTTATTGGCTTACAGTTTCATCTGGAAACAACACCGCAGTCCGCCCGGGAACTTGTTGCGCATTGCCGGAACGAACTTGTCCCTGCGGCCTGCATTCAGACGGAAACGGAAATTTTGTCCGCAGGGCCTGCGCAATATCAATCCATCAACCGCCTGATGGACAAGATCCTGGCATTCCTTACTCGCAATGTTTGATTACTTGTTTCTGAGTTCGTCAATATCGCCCGGATACATCATGGCGCCCGGCCCCCTCTCGCGCGTCCGGACCCGGATGACATCTTCGACAGGTGTCACGAAAATAATGCCGTCGCCGGTTTCACCCGTGTAAGCTGATTGAAGAATCGTTTCCAGCGCGGCATTCAGGTTGCGTGTGTTTAAGACAATGTTGATTTGTATTTTGGGAAGCATGTTGACCTGATAGGTTCCGGCGCGTCCAACCAGCTGCACACCGCCCTGACGTCCATGGCCCCGTACTTCAAATGTGTTCATGCCCACAATGCCAATCTCTTTGAGGGCATCGACGACATCGTTTACCTTATCTTCGCGAATGATCGCTTCGATTTTTTTCAGCATGGTAAATTCTCCGGATAAAATGTTCTATTGGTTGCCAATCCAAAATTGATCATCTAGTTGTCAGTAGGATCGTTCCCCGTGGGAACTGATATCAAGCCCCACGTCTTCTTCGATCGGGCTGACCCGCAACCCGATGCACATATGGAGCACCTTGGCCAACACATAGGTCATGGAAAAAGAAAAGATGATGGTGACAATCACAGCGGTAATCTGAATGGCAAGCTGGGCAGGATTGCCGAAAAACAACCCGTTGGCGCCCTCCGCGTTGACCGCAACAGTGGCGAACAATCCCGTGGCGATCGTGCCCCACAGGCTTCCCATGCCATGGCAGGCCCACACATCCAGGGATTCATCCAGCTTCCGCCGTTCGCGGAAACGCATCGCGTAATAGGCCAGGGGCGCAGACACAGCCCCGATCACCATGGCGGCCAGAGGCGTCACAAATCCGCAGGCCGGTGTAACAGCGGCAAGCCCAACCACCATTCCTGTCGCGATGCCGAGTGTGCTTGGCCTTCCGTCCAGCCAGGAAAGCAGCATCCAGACCAGACCGGCCGTGGCCGCCGATGTGTTGGTGGTCACAAGGGCGTTTACCGCCACACCGTTTGCGCCGAGGGCGCTGCCGGCATTGAAACCGAACCAGCCGACCCACAGCAACCCGGTGCCCAAAACCGTAAGGGGAATATTATTCGGCTCCATCGGGACCTTGCCATGGCCTTTTCGCGGACCAATGACCATGGCAAAAGCCAGCGCCGAAAAACCTGCGGCAATATGAACAACCGTTCCGCCTGCAAAATCAAGAACGCCCATTTCCTTCAGCCATCCCCCCTGTCCCCACACCCAGTGGCAAAGCGGATCATACACGAGCGTTGCCCAGAGAAGGCTAAACAGCAGGAAGCTCTTGAATTTGACCCGTTCCACGAAAGCGCCGGTGATAAGCGCCGGAGTAATCACGGCAAACATCATTTGAAAGGCGGCAAAAAGCTGATGGGGAATCGTTTTGGCATAGGCTTCATTGGGTTGGGCGCCCACCCCCTGAAAACCCAGGAAATCCAGTCCGCCGATAAATCCCTTGATATCGGGACCAAACGAAAGGGAATAGCCGTAAAGCACCCACTGGACCCCGATCAGGGACATGAAGATATAACTCATCGTTAACGTGGATAAAACATTTTTCCGCCGCACCATGCCGCCATAAAAAAACGCCAGAGCGGGGGTCATCAAAAGAACAAGAGAACAACACACTAATATCCAGCCTGTATCGCCTGTACTGATTTGAGCACCCATGATGTTGATTTTCCTCCCCTTGGTATAGCATCCGGCCAAACAGCAAAGTTCCTGCCACAATATATAGTTCATTATATACAAGTAGTTATGAATTTTACCGTCAGGCTGGCCACTGCATATTTGTGCAGTTTGAAAGATGGTGAAACAAAATTGTATGGAATGTCCAATGGTGTTCCAGCAGAAATCCGGGCGTATTCCTGCCGTTTTTTATTATGAATGCAAAAAAGACAGAACAATATTGTCCCATGATACATTCCGGATTATGTTTAAATATATCAATAATTACAATGATTCATAGATCATCAGCCTGTTCGGCATTAACTTTGCTTTCATTTCAGACAGAAACCGGAAGGGAAAAATAGCATTTTCATAAAAAAACTTTATCCGGGTTTTCAATTTCTGCACTGAGGGGTCGTCTAAAGGCAGGACAACAGGTTCTGGCCCTGTAAATCGAGGTTCGAGCCCTTGCCCCTCAGCCATTTTCTTCATTTGAGAAAGGCGAACCACTATGAAACTGATCATTGCAATCATACAAACCGACAAACTCCAGGACGTCAAGCAGGCACTGCGAAACGTCAAGGTAGGAAAAATCACGGTGTCCAAGGTGGACGGCTGCGGCGCACAGGTTGGCAAATCGGATACAACCGATGGGGTCATCACCGACGGAAAACTTCTGGATCGTGTGCGCTTTGAAATCGCCGTCAACGACGATTACGTCAAACCAACACTGGAAGCTATCATCAAAGGCGCGCGCACCGGCGAGATCGGCGACGGAAAAATTTTCATCGTCCCGCTGGAAGAATGTATCCGCATCCGCACCGGCGAAACCGGCCGCCTGGCCATCGGATAAGGCGAAAGGCGGATATC
>CAZBGE010000090.1:0-12897 GCA_964491435.1 uncultured Smithella sp. | reverse complement strand
ATCACGCGGCGCGAAAGATCGTTTTGCTCCGTATTTTTTCGCGCCAGCGCGGCCAATCCTTCCTGAATCTCCAGCCCGTGCCAGCGCGACTGCGGATAGCGCTTGGCCATAACAAGCGCGATAATGCCGTTACCGCAACCCAGATCGAGATTGACGGTGCGGGATTTCAGAGATGCAAAATGAGCCAGAATGAGCGAATCCAGATTAAACCGGTAGCCGCCCTTGCTTTGGCGGATTTTCAGGCTGCCATCGAGTATTTCATCAACTGTTTCTTCATCCATGATCCATGATCTTTCATTACAACCGTAAGTAATGAAACTCCTTAAAATGCAAAAGCAATAAATTTGCAAACGTTGATTGTTCGTTAAAACATACTGGCCTGATTTTACTAACCAAAATTTCCTTGACACACAAGAATGTCCATTCTATACTTCACTTAACAAAACGAAGTTCTTATAAAAAAATCATAAGGGCAATTTGTTTTGAACAGAAGTCGCATAAAATAGGTATTCTATGTTGTCCAGAGTACTCTCTAAATAAAAAGGTATGGAAAGGAATAGGAGGTTTTTATGTATCGGATTGATCTGTTAAATAAAATATCGGAAAAGGGGCTCAGCCTTTTCACTGAGAAGTATGAGTATCGTACGGATATTCCCGAGCCTGACGGCATTTTGGTAAGAAGCAAGGAAATGAAAGAAATGAGTATGCCGTCAAGCCTGAAAGCAATTGCCCGCGCCGGAGCCGGTGTCAACAATATCCCCATTGATAAATGTTCAGAGAAAGGCATCGTCGTTTTTAATACCCCGGGAGCAAACGCCAACGGCGTAAAAGAACTAGTCGTCTTAGGCATGCTGCTGGCATCCCGCAAAGTAGTTGATGGAATCGTCTGGGCCAAAGGACTGGTGGGTGAAGGCGACAAGGTGCCGGATCTGATTGAAAAAGGAAAATCCAAGTTCGGCGGCACCGAGATTCTGGGTAAGAAGCTCGGAGTGGTTGGCTTGGGAGCCATCGGCACCATGGTGGCCAATACCGCTGAAAGTTTGGGCATGGAAGTCTGGGGCTACGATCCCTTCCTGTCCATTGAAGCGGCATGGAGACTGTCCCGCAATACCAAAAAGGCGTCAAGCCTGGACAAGCTTCTGTCCGAGTGTGATTTTATCACGATACATGTGCCTCAAAACAAGGACACCAAAGGCTTTATCAATACCGATAAATTCGCCATCATGAAGAAGGGAGTGGTGCTTCTGAATTTCGCCAGAGGCGGGCTTGTTGATACACCATCCCTAAAGAAGGCCATCGCCGACGGCATCGTAGCATGTTACGTAACGGATTTTCCCGACGAAGAGACCATCAAGACAGACAAGGTTATCGCCATCCCTCATCTAGGCGCTTCCACCGAAGAATCGGAAGAAAACTGCGCGGTCATGGCCGCCATGCAGCTCATGGATTACCTGGAAAACGGCAACATCAAGAACTCTGTCAATTTCCCGGAGTGTTTCCTTGATCGTTCCGGCAATCAGAGGCTGACCATTGCCAACCACAATTCACCGGGCATGCTCGAAAAGATCACGCATTTTCTGGCCGCAAACAAGATCAACATCTCGGATATGATTAATAAAAGTAAGGGTAATGTTGCCTACAACATCATCGACATCGACGGTGAGCTTTCAGATGACCTTGTAAAGAAAATTAGTTCGACAGAAGGCATCATCGGCGTCAGGGTGATTTAAGAATACTTCTGGTAAGTTCTCCATTTATTTTCAAAGTGCCTGGCTTACCACCGCCAGGCGCTTTTTTTATATACGCAAAACCGATTCGATGAATTTAACAACCATCATATTCCTTTGCCAACAGGCATCTTAGTTCGTGTATTATGGAATAAAATACCATGCTTGATCAATAATGACACATGTGTGGAAGTTGCCCATGAAAAAAAAATCATTCCTTAATAAATTACATCCACTATTGGCCGCCCTGGCAGTCGTCGCCCTATCCTGTTTTAGCGCCCAGGCTGAAAAACCCATTGTTCAACCGGTATTGGAACGACTGGCAGCATCAGAAGAAGTTCCTCAACAATTGCGCGGCCTTGACCTTTTTAATGAAGCATGGACGGGGGATTTTGATAAAATGCTGGAAAACCGGCGGATACGGATTTTTGTCCCTCAGAGCCGCACGCTTTATTTCAACGACAAGGGTCGGGAACGGGGTATCATTGGTGATACTGTACGGGATTTTGAGCAATACTTGAATAAGAAATATTCCCAAAAAATAGGCCGCCGCCCTTTGACTTTTTTTATCATTCCTCACACACGCGATATTTTACTTACAGATATTGTCGGTGGTCTCGGCGATATTGCTGCCGGCGACATTACCGTGACAGAGGAACGTCTTAAAATGGTGAATTTTGTCTCACCGGCGGACTTACCATCCATTTCCGAGGTTCTGGTGACAAGGGTAACATCGCCTGCCGTCCATGTTATTGGGGATCTGGCCGGTAAAACCGTGCATGTGCGAAAAGCGTCAAGCTACTACGAAAGCTTGACCGAATTGAATGGCCGTTTTGCCAAGGAAAATAAAAAACCCATTGATATTATCCTGGTACCCGATGCCTTGGAGGATGAAGATCTGCTGGAAATGCTCAATGCTGGAATCTTCGATTTCCTTGTTATTGATGACTGGATGGCAAAACTATGGGCGCAAGTATTGCCTGAAGTTACGGTTCGGGAGGACATTGTATTTCGTAGCAGAGGACACATCGGCTGGGCCATCCGTAAAGACAACCCCCTTTTGGAAGCTGAAATCAGGGAATTCTACCAGAACTTTCTCAAAAAACGCGGCATTATCGAGAGTCGTCTAACGCAGTATCACAAAGGTATCAAGAAACTCAAAGACCCCACAAAAACCGCCGAATGGAAACGGTTTGAAAAAACAATCGATCTGTTTAAAAAATACGGGCAGCAATATGGTTTTGACCCAATCATGCTCGCCGCACAGGGCTATCAGGAGTCCACGCTGGATCAAAGCAAGCGCAGTCCGGCAGGCGCGATAGGCATTATGCAGATCATGCCGAAAACGGGAGCGGCTCTGAAAGTCGGCAACATTAAAGTGACTGAGCCCAACATTCATGCCGGGGCGAAATATATGGATATTCTCATGACAAGCTACTTTTCGGATGCCAACTTCAGCGAACAGGATCGTTCGCTTTTTGCCTTTGCCAGTTATAATGCCGGTCCGGGAAAAATCTCGAAGCTGCGCGATCTGGCACAAAAGCGCGGACTTGACCCTAATAGGTGGTTCAACAATGTTGAACTGGTTACCGCAGAAAAAGTAGGCTGCCAAACAACAACCTATGTTCGCAATATCTATAAATATTATATTGCTTACAAATTGACGCTCAAGGCAGTAAAAGAAAAGAGCAAAATACGCGAACAGCTTGCCGCGGAGAAATAACGGCAAACCATTACATCAATTAAATTCTTTCATATAAAAAATCTCCTCTGAATACGGAACCGGTCCGAACGAGACGTTTCTCGCCGTAAAAATAATATTTAGTCAAAAACATTTCCCCCGTGTTTTTCCAATAATTTGGTATGGAAAATGCAAAATTTCCAGATTAGCATCAACAGTATTGTTACCCGGGCAATAACTTTCCTGTTTATGCAGGTTATAGGAAAAAAATACCGATGCCTGGAAAATTTGTCCGTCGTCATGGAAAACGTTACAGAGCAGACCCGAGAGAAAGTCCCAATTGTGCATTTACGATGACAATGAAACATTTTGAGGTGAAAAAATGAAAAACAAAAAGGGAACAGAAGAAATTATGCTTGTGGATTATTATAAAACCCAAAAAGAAGCCTTCATTGCCAAAATGAAATCAGAAGACGATGAGCGCTCAAATCTCAAATTTAAAATTGCCGCTTTAGTAATTTATGAATTATCACACACCACTCCCCCCTGGTTTAAGGAATATTTTTTATCAAATATCGCTAAGAATGATAACCATACGGATATGATTAACGAAAAAATCATAAAGGTGGAAAACGCATTTTATGATGTCATTGCCGATTACTTGATAAAAATGGAATCAGAAGTTGATTATGTAAAAAAAATATTGTCTCCATTTACTGAAGAGCATGATAAAAAAGAATTCTGGCAACCAATTGTTTCTGATGCTTTTCTTATCGTCGGAATCTACTTCACCCCATCAAGGGAAGCTATTATCAACAACAGCAATAAGATTAGGGAGCAACAAAAAGAAATAAATATTGGTTCCAGATACATGCATCACCTGTTAATTTCGAACCCTGCGCTTGCATCGTTTTGACAAAAATGGGCACGGAGACAAGGGATTCTTCACGTTACAGAAGGACGGATTCATCAGGTACGACAAGTTATTGACGATTGTCAAAAATCTTGACTGAACCCTTCGCCGCTTCTTCCCTAATCCCTCTGCTCAGGGTCTGATCTTACGGAAATACCTGGAATCTAATCGAACAGAAGAAAATAATACGACAAACGTGTCAACGCGCACATAATCGAGCATTATATTCCCCGCCTGGGGAAACATAAAAAGACTTTTGTGCCGCAACCCAACCGGCTTTCAATTTCCATTTTTCCACCGTGCGCGAGCATCAGGTGTTTGACAATGGAAAGGCCCAGTCCCGTCCCGCCCAACTCACGCGAACGTGTTTTATCCACACGGTAAAAGCGTTCTCCTAAACGCTGAATTTCTTCTTTGGGAATGCCTCCTCCAGTATCACCAACCATTACAACAACATAATCCTGATGTTCTTCAGCGTTGAGCATCACTCGGCCACCCTCAGGGGTGAACTTTACAGCATTATCCAGCACGTTCACAAATATCTGACTGAGCCGGTCGCGGTCCGCCAGAATCTGCGTCGTCATTTCCGGCGTCGCATTCTCAATGGCGATTTTCTTGGCCGCCGCTTTGGCTTCCACAAGCGGCAGAACGCTGTTGATCACATCGGGAAGAAACACATCTTCAAAACGAAAGTTGATCTCACCCAGTTCGATCTTCGAAATGGTCATCAGATCTTCCACCAGACGGTTCAGCCGCTCGGCCTGTTTGAGCATGATATTAATAAATCGTTTTGCGTCTTCGGCATGCTCGATAGCGCCGATCTGGAGCGTTTCCAGGTAGCCGATAATGGCTGTCAGCGGCGTACGGATTTCATGCGTGACGTTGGCGACAAAATCCGTGCGAATCCTTTCCAGCTTTTTCAGGCGCGTTACATCATGAAAAACGACCATAAATTTCTCTTCGCCGGGATAACCGTGAACTTCGGAGACGCTGACGCCCATGATCACCGGATCGATTTGTCCCAGTGTGATCTCACCCGTTACCGTATCACGCGATTGCCTGAACCGCTCGAACGCTTTCTGCAGATCCACGTTGCGAAAAGCCTCCAGCAGCGTCTTGCCGCCGATGTCTCCGTATTGTTCGGTCAGGATATTGGTCAGCGACGGGCTGACAAACTCAATTTTTTCATCCGTATTTAAAATTAAAACCCCCTCGTTGATGCTGGTCAAAGCGGTCATCAACTTGCTTTTTTCCTGATTGGCCATGCGGATTTTGTTCTGCAGCTCATCCACCAGGTAGTTGATGTTGTCCGCCAGTGTTTTCGTTTCATCGGACGTTTTCAGGATAATGCTGCCCTGCGGCTCTCCCTGACGCAACCTTTCGGTAAATCTTTCCATCATACGAATCGGATCGGCCAGTTTATAAGAAATGAAAAGCGCCACCAGCAGAGAAATGACCGCCACAATGCAGATCGCCAGCAATATTTTCTGATAAACTCTTTCAATCAGATTTTGAACATCATGCAGCGGGCGCGCCAGCCTTACATAACCGGTAACCTGCTTTTTTGTCCTGATGGGAACGGCAACGTAAAGCATCTCCACGCCCAGCGACTGACTGAACCGGGCGGCCTTGCCCCTGCCCCGCAGCCGGGCTTCCTGTATCTCCGGACGATTGAAGTGATTTTCAAGTTTGGTGATTTCCTTCTCTGAATCGGCAAAAACCATGCCCCGCGCATCCACCAGCGTCACCCGCGAGCCGGATATGCCCGCAATTTGCCTCAATTGATCGGACATGGCCCGCGCGGAACTAAGGTCGATCAGTTCCGCATAGGTGAACAACTCTCCCTCAATCTGATCGGTCATCACTTTTCGAATCTCATCCTTGATAAAAATGTTCAAAACGAGAAACGAGAAAAAGATGATGGCCAGATAGGAGAAAAATATCTTTAAAAAAAGATTGCGCTTCACGTCAACTCCTTACTCATTCATGGAACAGGCCTGATGACGGACGTTTTCACCGGTTACCATGTAAGTCACCATATCGGCGATGCCTTTGGCGTGATCCGCGATACGTTCCATGTTCTTGGAAATCTGCATAATCATCAGGGACCGCTTAATCGACTTGGAATCTTCCATCATATACGTTAACAACTCCCGGAATATCTGTTCATTCAGATCGTCAACAACCTGCTCTGTCCGGCGAACTTTTTCAGCGATCTCCAGATCGCCGCGAATAAAACTGTCGAGGGAATCCCTGATCATTCCACCGACCAGATCGGTCATCCGGGGAAGATCAATATAAGGTTTGAGCTGCGTTTCTTCATTTAATTGCAAAACCCTCTCCGCAATATTGACGGCCATGTCGCCGATTCTTTCCAGGTGGCCGGTAATTTTAATCGCCGTCGTAATAAACCGCAGATCAATGGCGGTGGGCTGCCGGAGCGCCAGGATTTTGATGCACCGTTCTTCCAGTTCCGTATCCAGTTTGTCAATTTCATCGTCCTCCCGGATTACTTTTTTTGCGATATCCGAATTTCTTTCCGCAAGAGACTTCATCGCCTGCTGAATCGCCTGCTGAGTCAGGACGCCCTGGTAAATCAAAACATCTTTAACGGCCTGCAATTCTTTTTCGTAATGCAAACTGGTGTGTCGCTTTTCTTCCATGGTTGCTCCTCCGGTTGATGCTTAACCAAAACGCCCTGTAATATAATCTTCCGTCTGCTTCATATCAGGTTTGGTAAATATCTTCTCCGTTTTATTATACTCAATCAGATTCCCGAGGTAAAAGAAAGCCGTCTCATCGGAAATACGCGCCGCCTGCTGCATATTGTGCGTAACAATGATGATCGTGTAATGCGCTTTCAATTCTTCGATCAATTCTTCAATCCTGGCGGTGGAAATGGGATCCAGCGCCGAGGTTGGTTCGTCCATCAGCAGGATATCCGGCTTCATCGCCAGTGCCCGCGCAATGCAGAGCCGCTGCTGCTGGCCGCCGGAAAGATTCATGGCGGATTTATTCAAAATATCTTTCACCTCATCCCACAAGACCGCCTGCTTCAAACTCTGCTCCACCAGCGCATCCATGTCCATCCTGGAGACGCCATTCAATGCGGGTCCGTAAGAAATGTTGTTGTATATCGTCTTCGGAAACGGATTGGGCTTTTGAAAAACCATGCCGATTTTACGGCGAATTTCCACCGGATCCACCTCCGGCGCGTAGATATTCTGCCCTTCAAAAAGGATCTCACCTTCAACCCGCGTCCCGTCGATCAATTCGTTCATCCGGTTTAAAAGACGCAACAGCGTTGATTTTCCGCAACCGGACGGTCCGATGAGCGCCGTGACTTTGTTTTTCCGGAATTTCATCGAAATGTCCGTGAGCGCCCTCGCCGTTCCATAGCAGAAGTTCACATGACTGACGGAAATAATAACATCTTCTTCCATGACTACCACCTTTTATTTCTTCTCATGTATCCGCGGATGACAATCGCAATTAAATCAATGCCCAGCACCACCGCCACCAGCGCCAGCACCGTGCCGAACTGAATGGGACGCGTCGCTTCGATATTCGTGCCCGCCGTGGCCAGCACGTAAATGTGATACGGCAGAGCCATCACTTCGTCAAAAACGGAACCCGGCAGTTTGGCCGTGAAATACGCGGCGGCCGTAAACATGATCGGCGCCGTTTCGCCGGCGGCGCGGCCGATGCCCAGAATGGACCCGGTTAGAATTCCCGGAAGCGCGTTGGGCAGCACAATCCGGTAAATCGTCTGCCATTTGGAAACGCCCAGAGAAAGAGACGCTTCGCGGAACGTCTGGGGCACGGATTTCAGAGCCTCTTCGGAAGCGCCGATGATTGTCGGCAGAATCAGAAAACCCAGCGTGAGTGAACCGGATAAAATACTGGAACCAAATCCCAGAAAGATGACGAAAAACCCCAGGCCGAAAAGCCCGAATACCACCGACGGCACGCCGGCCAGGCAGTTGATGCCGACGCGGATCAAACGGATCACCCGTCCTTGCCTGGCATACTCCGTCAGATAAATGGCCGACGCAATCCCCAGCGGCAACCCGATAGAGATGGCGCCTGCAGTCAAATAAATTGTCCCCAGAATGGCGGGCATGATCCCGCCTTTGGTCATGGAGTCCGTCGGCGGCTTCGTAATAAAGTCCCAGCTGACGGCGCCGACACCGTTAGCCAAGATGTAAAAAAGAATACCTCCCAGCGCAATCGTGATCACCAGCGCCGAGGCGCGCACCAGCCCAAAGAAAACTTCCTGTTTGATGTAGCGCCATCGGATGGAATTTTGTTTTTGGAACTTCATGCCGTCATCCTATAGCGTTGCCGATCCGGTCTGTTTGAATCTATGAGACACATAGTCGGCAATCAAATTAAAAGCCAGCGTCAGAAAAAACAAAACCATACCAATGGCAAAGAGCGACTGATAGTGCGCGCTTCTGTAAGGCGTCTCCCCCATTTCCGCGGCAATGCTCGCGGGCATCGGACGCACCGAATCAAACAGGCTCGTGGGAATCGCCGCCGCACCGCCAGCCACCATCAATACAACCATCGTTTCACCGATCGCCCTGGCCATCCCCAGCATGACCGCTGTGGAGATGCCGGACAGCGCCGCCGGCACAATCACCTGAACAATCGTTTCATATCTGGTGGCACCCAGCGCATAGGAAGCCTCTTTGAATTCACGGGGGACAGCGTAAAGAGCGTCCTCGGAAATACTGGAGATCGTGGGAATCGCCATGATCGCCAGAATGACGGAGGCGTTCATGATGTTGAGGCCCGTGGGCAGATCGAAGGTTTCCTGCAGCCAGGGCGCGACAATCACCATTCCGAAAAATCCCAGCACGACGGAAGGAAGCCCCGCCAGAAGTTCGATGACGGACTTGAGAACTTCCTTGATCCGCTGCGGTGCGATTTCCGAAAGGTAAATCGCCGCCATCACGCCCAGCGGCACAGCGATCAGGGTAGCCATCATGGTGACGATCAAGGACCCGACAATCAGAGGAAAGATGCCAAATGACGGGGGATCATACGTGGGATACCATTCCACCCCGAACAGAAAATCTTTGACGGAAACCTTACTGAAAAGCGGCAGTCCCTCCCGAAACAGGGAAAACACGATCAACCCCAGCACAATGATGGAAACCAGAGCAAAAAGTAAAAAAATATATTTAATGATAATCTCTTTTGTCTGTCTGGTCATAGAGACTCTCTTGAAAACAAACCCGCTTTAAGTCATGAGCACAGGCTCATTAATGACTATTTTGATTAAATTCTTTTTCGATCCATTTCTTTATTTCATCGCGTATTCGTCTGTATCCCGAGATGACCTTTTCACGATTTCCCTGAAATTTTGCAGGATCGGAAAAACTTTTATGAATCCGTAAATTTCCACCCGGAAAATACGGGCAGGACTCATGGGCCTGATCGCAAACGGTCACGATATTATCTAATTTTGACTCTTTAAATTCATCCAGACCCTTTGACCGATGATGACGGACATCCATGCCGATTTCACCGATCACCGAAATTACCAGGGTATCAATTTGCGTGGGTTCGGAACCGGCGCTATAGGCCGTATAGCGATCCCCGTAAATATGATTCAAAAGCGCTTCGGCCATCTGCGATCGGACTGCATTATGCGTGCAAACAAATAAAACCGTCTTCTTAGGAGCAGGCTTTTTCATCGGACTTCCCGCTATTTCTTCTTTCCCGTTTTTTTCACATCCGCCAGGGGAACAAAACCCTCTTTGGCAACGATTTTCTGGCCGGCGGCGGATTTTACAAAAGCGATATATTTCGCTATTTGGCCTTCGGGCTCACCGTTGGTGTACATGTAAAGCTCCCGGGAAAACGGGTATTCTTTCGACATGGCCGTCTGGATGGAAGCCTTGATGCCGTTGACCATGACCTGCTTAACACTTTTGTTGACGTATCCGATGCCCAGGTAGGCAATCGCGTATTTGTTTTTTGCCACTGCGGTCACCAGGGCGCCGTTGGAGGCAAGCATCTGAGCTTTGGGGGCCACCCTGGCTTTCTTCATCACAAAATGATCCCAGGACTCAAAAGTGCCGGAAGAAGAATCTCTGGAAATGACAACAATCTGCAAATCATCGCCGCCCACTTCCTTCCAGTTGGTGATTTTGCCTTGGTAAATCTGGCTTAACTGGTCGATGGATAAATTCGTAACTTTGTTCTTCGGATGCACAACCGGGATGATCGCATCATAAGCCACCACATGGGCGACCGGATTGATTCCTCTGGATTTTGCCAGTTCGACTTCCTTATCCTTGATTTCACGCGATGACGTGGCGATGTCGGTTGTTTTGTCAATCAGCGCCTTGATCCCTTCACCGGACCCGCCGCCGGAGAGAGAAATCTGCACGCCGGGGTTTGCTTTCATAAAGGCTTCCAGCGTCCCCTGCGCCACCGGTAACACGGTTGTTGAACCCTTGATAACAACGGATTCAGCCGCGACGGATGTTCCCGCGGTGAGACATAACATTAAAAACCCAAGAGCCGCTTTTTTAAACATATTTAACATTTTATCCTCCTCAATTTAATTTTGGAGTAATATACCGCTGCAATGTTACAATAAGATGACAAAGCCATGAATTCATCATAACATAATATTTTTGCTTTTCGATCCGGGAATACCGCAACCAATTCACGCCGTTCCAATAATCTTAGTTATTTTACATCCATATAAAAGGAGCTGAACGAACAACAAGAATAGACGCTTGACGAATCGACTCGGCTGCTAAATGTTTTTCTCTATGATTTTAATGTCTATGGAAGAACAGGTGACGTCGCTCTTTCCGGTATAAATAAAAGTGGCTATCCATAGAATGATAAGGAAAGTAACAATCCCCGGGTTCCACAATGAAAAAAGTCCCTGCAAAATGTCCGGGACGGATTGAACCTGTTTTTCAAAAAATGCAGACAGGATAAAAACATAACCTATCGCCAGTAATGCCATCCCCTGGTAGGCGGAAATACAGCCACCCCCGCGATCATCAGCCCGCAGAAATTCAGAACCAAAACGCCAGACCTGCGTAACGATCAATGTTAATATCAACGCCGGTGCAGTAAGGCCTTTCAAAAAGAGATAAAAGCCCAGCAGCCCGGTTCCCGTATAAAATACTGCTGTCAGCGCCTGAACCGGAACAACCGGCACGTCTTCGAGCTGCCGGGCATAAGAGATTTTTTTGGTCTTGCCCCGAAAAACAAAATTCCGGCGCTTAAAGATTGCTTGGATCAGTGGATGACATTCCGTCAGAGGTTTCCCGTAGCAGCAGCCGAAACTGATGCAGGCAAGGCGTCCGATTCCTTCGCCCAGGGCATACGCAATCAGCATCGCCGAAAGAGTCTCCAAAACGGGAACTTGAAAATTCCGCCACTTTCCTAAAGTAAAATTCACCAGCAGGATGGTCCACGGCGCGATAATCATACCGGCAAAAGACGCAGCCCCTACGGAAAATGTATATGGTTTTTTCTCCACCCATCGCGCAATGAATCGCGAAGCGGTCATGCCAATAACCAGAACCGGCAGGACAATCAATAGAATCCCCGTGATCTCAACCCGTAATGCACCCATCATGAGCAAAAACATGCAGACGGCAAAGCAGTATGCCCAGGCGTTGAAAAAACCGTAAAAGCTTAAATTGATGCCCGCCCAGATTCCATCAGCATTTTTTCGTCCGGGAAGACAGGCGATAATCTGCCATTCTTCGCGGGGCAGAGCCTTGAAAGCCCATGAAAATAAGGCGGCAATAACACCCAGAATCGCAAGGGTGAACAATTCATCAAGCATGATGACAAGCAACCCCCCTGACGCTCCATTGCATGTTTTTCCGTTTATAAGCGCTCTCCTTTTCCTCCTGACATTCCATGCATAATTTGCTCATGGGTTCGATGAGTAAACGTTTTTCATGGATCACCCTGCCGCAATGATCAGAAATACCGAATAACCCTTTATCGATGCGCATAATCGTTTCCTTAACATCAAGCATCAGCGCTCTTTCTCTGTCCCGACAGGCTAATTCAACAAACTTGTTAGTCTCTGTTGCCGCATGGTCTAGGGGATCGGTGAATCCGCCGTCCGTGTTCTTCAATTTTGTTTTTGTATTGTGTGCATTGAAACAGAGTTCTTCCATCTTTTTTACTAAAATTGTCCTGATCAACTGGATTTTCTCCCGCCTCGCCATAACAACCTCCTTTATCAATGATATCAATCATCCTTCATTTTCTTCTGCAGAGCATCGAAGTGGCGATAAACGATCTGACATCGACTTCCGTCTCCACCAGCGATTTCCCGAATCCGCGGCTGAAAATACTTTCAGTGTTCGGATAGAACATATTCGCCGCGATATCATCCGCAAACCGCACTCTGTCTTTTTGAAAAATCAATACGGCCGTGCTGCTTCCCGGACGAAACAGACTTTTAGGGACGCCTTTCCTGACAAACATGCCCGTACCCACGGCAACAGGATGTTCATATTTATTTTCACTGTAGCACTGAACAATGTCGCCGATCATCAACGCCACCACTTCAATCA
>CAZBGE010000089.1:0-12945 GCA_964491435.1 uncultured Smithella sp. | reverse complement strand
GGAAAGTGGATCTGGTTCATGAACAGCGGCGTGTCGGTTAAAGACGAAAAGGGAACTCCGCTTTATTTTCTGGGCGTGGCCACGGATATCACCGCACGTAAACAAGTTGAAGAACGGCTGGTCCTCATTCAGAAAGCAGTCGAAAGTTCCAGCGACGCCATTGGCTTGTCTGATCCGGAAGGACGTCATATCTATCACAACAAAGCGTTCACGAAGCTTTTCGGCTACACGCCGGAAGAACTTTCCGCTATTGGAGAAGGCCCTGCCGTCTATGCCGATAAAAATGTCGGCCGGCAGGTATTTGAAAGCATTATGCAGGGCGTTTCCTGGGCCGGTGAGGCGGAGTTTGTTTCCAGAAACGGCAGTATTTTCACGGCCATGCTCCGGGCGGACGCAGTCCGGGACGAACGCGGCAAAGTCATCGGTCTTCTGGGATTGCATACGGACATCACCGAGATCAAGCGGACCAGGGAAGAACGGATGAATCTGCAGATGCAGTTGAATCAGGCGCAGAAGATGGAATCGGTGGGAAGACTGGCTGGAGGAATCGCCCATGATTTCAATAATATGCTTGGTGTGATTCTGGGTCATGCGGAAATAGCCATGATGAAGTCCGATCCCGGACAACCCCTGTATGCGGATATGCAGGAAATCCGCAAGGCCGCGGAACGCTCCGCCGATCTGACCCGCCAGCTGCTGGCGTTTGCGCGCAGGCAAACGGCGACGCCGAAGGTGCTGGATTTGGATGAAACGGTGGAAGGCATGCTCAAAATGCTGCGGCGGCTGATTGGAGAAAACATCGAGCTGATCTGGCGTCCGGGCAAAAGCCTGTGGACGGTAAAAATGGATCCCAGCCAGCTCGACCAGATTCTGGCCAATCTGTGCATCAACTCCCGGGATGCCATCGCCGGCGTGGGCAGAATCATCATCGAAACAAGGCCGGTGGTGATTGATGAAGCATACTGTTCCACACATTCAGGAGTTGCACCGGGTCAATACGTTCTTGTCTGCGTCAGCGACGACGGAAGCGGCATGGACAGGGAAACCCTGGATAAGCTGTTTGAGCCTTTCTTTACCACCAAAGCCGTCGGCCAGGGAACGGGACTGGGTCTGGCCACCGTGTATGGCATTGTCAAACAAAATAACGGCTTTATCAATGTTTACAGCGAGCCGGGAAAAGGAACCTCGTTCAGCATTTACCTGCCCCGGCGCCAGGGCGAAAAACGCCAGGTAAAACTGGAAGACCAGGAAACCAACTTTATTTCAGGAACCGAAACCATCCTGCTTGCCGAAGATGAACCGGCAATTCTGGAAATGACCGCGCATATGCTGGAGCGCTTTGGCTATACCGTGCTGGCGGCAGTATCGCCGAAAGAGGCCATCCGCAAGGCGAAAGAGCATCAAGGCGCCATCCACCTGCTGATAACCGACGTGGTCATGCCCGGGATGAACGGCCGCGACCTGGCTCAAAATATCATGAATCTTTATCCGGATATGCGCTGTCTTTTCATGTCCGGCTACACGGCCGACATCATCGCCCACCAGGGGGTTTTGAACGAAGGAGTTCATTTCATTCAAAAACCATTTTCCATGAGTAAACTGGCCGACAAGGTTCGCGAAGCGCTGGCGTAGAAATTGAGGGAAGATTGCCCAAACATGACCGTCTCGCAAATCATTTTTGCCGCCGCAACATTTCTTTGCTCCGCGCTGCCTGGAGGAATTAAACGTTAAGGTTCTTGACCCATGCCCAAAAATGCTTTAGACATTTTCCATGCTTGAAACATCAAGAACAATGGCGGCCGATGAACCGCATTACATTTTGAAGAATGAAGTGTTATGTCCCCCGAAAAAAAAGTCCGTTTAGACAAATTGCTCGTGACGCGCGGGTTTGCGCCGAATGTGCAAAAGGCGCAGGCGTTGATTCTGGCCCGGGCGGTCAAAGTCAATGATGCCTGTCCGGATAAGGCCGGCACGCTGGTTGCGGCTGACGCCGGAATTCAGATGAAGGGCGGCGAAAATCCCTATGTCAGCCGCGGGGGTTTGAAATTAAGAGGCGCTTTGTCTCAATTTGCGCTGGACGTGACGGGCCTGGCTGTCCTGGATGTCGGGGCTTCCACGGGCGGTTTTACCGACTGCCTGCTGCAGGCCGGCGCGCGCAGGGTATTTGCCGTTGACGTCGGCTACGGCCAGCTCGCCTGGAAGCTGCGCGAAGATCCGCGCGTGGCCGTTATTGAACGCACCAATATCCGCCATTACGACGGCGCGGATCTGGACGAGAAACCGGCGCTGGCCGTCATGGACGTTTCCTTTATTTCACTCAAAACCGTCATTCCCGCCGTGCTGCCGCTGCTTGCCGATTCCGCCCTGCTTCTGGCCCTGATCAAACCGCAATTTGAAGCGCACAGGGAGGAGATCGGCAAGAACGGCGTGGTGGCAGACCAGGCGGTTCATAACCGCGTCGTGGAGGAAATCCGCCTGTTTTGTGAATCAATGCGTATGGATGTGGAAGGAACCTGCGCCTCCTCTCTTTTGGGACCGGCGGGCAACAGGGAATTTTTCATCCTGGCGCGGAAGGCGGGCTAGATGGAAATCAAGCTGGCCAAAACAGCCGGTTTCTGCATGGGGGTGCGCCGGGCGGTGGATAAGGTTCTGGAGGTTGCCCAGCATGAAACGGGCAGGCGCATCTATACTTACGGCCCGCTGATCCACAATCCGCAAACGATTGAACTGCTGAAAAGCCGCGGCATTACGGCCATCAGCAGTATTGGTGAAATTCCGGACCGGGAAAAGGCCGTCTTGATTATCCGGGCGCATGGCATTGCGCCGGACGAGAGAAGAAAAATCAGGGAATGCGGCGTTAAAATCATCGACGCCACCTGTCCGAAGGTTGCCCACGTGCAGGCCATCATAAAAAAGCACGCGGCGCTGGACTATACAGTGATTATCGCCGGAGACCGCAAACATCCCGAAGTGGACGGGCTGTGGGGTTATACCGGGGGCCGGGGAATTATCGTCTCAACCCCGGAAGATGCGGAAAAGTTGCCTCCGCTGGAAAAAGTCTGCATCGTGGCCCAGACCACTCAGGATACGGGTGATTACGGCCGCATTGTGGAAAAAATTCAGGAGAAAAGTCCGCAGGCCGTTGTTTTCAATACGATTTGTTCATCAACGGAAAGAAGGCAGGAAGAAATTATCTCCCTGGCCGGGGAAATGGACGCGCTTTTTGTTGTGGGCGGAAAAAACAGCGCCAATACCTGCCGTCTGGCCGATCTGGCCAGGAAACAAAACACGCCGACCTTCCATATCGAAACGGCCGAAGAAATAAAAGCGACGGACCTGACGCCTTACCGGAGCATCGGCGTTTCCGCCGGAGCTTCCACGCCAAACTGGATTATCGATCAGGTCATTGATAATATTGCAGAAACGGATATCAGTCCGCCTCCCAAAATGGGTTTTATCCTTAAGCTTTGGATATGGATGGTCAAAACGGAATTGTATTCCGCGCTGGGCGCCGGATGTCTGACGCTGGCGGGAATGCTGCTGCAAAATATTCCCGTCCGTTGGCCGTCCGTCGCCGTTGCCTCGCTGTTTGTTTACGCGATGCATGTGCTCAACCGGCTGATGAGCGGCAAGGAATCAGGTCTCATCGGTTCTTTCCGCGAAAAATCTTATTTAAGAAATGAAAAATATTATCGTCTGGCGGCGCTGGCGGCGCTGATGTCTGCTTTGGTGCTATCGTTGGCGGATAGCATGTCTTCATTCTTATTTATGTTTTTCATCTCGCTGGCCGGAGGTTTGTATAATATGAAAATTCTGTCCGGCCGCCGACGTTTTCAGCGGCTGAAAGACATTCCTGGTTCAAAAAACTTTTTTACAGCGATGGCCTGGGGCATGGTGACGGCCGTTTTGCCCGCTTTACAGAACAACTGTCATGGCGGCGCCGGCATGGCGGTTGCGTTTTTCTTCACGTTTACCCTGGTCTTTATCCGTTCGGCGATGTCGGATATCATGGATATGCAAAGCGACAAACTTCTGGGACGGGAAACCATCCCCGTGCTCATCGGCAAGGAAAAAACGCAGATCCTGTTAAAAATAATCCTTTTGATATTATTGGTTATTTTGATGATTGCCGAACCAGTGGGCTGGAGTTCAACTTTGAGTATTTTCCTGGTTTCGTGTCCATTATATATATGGATTTGTTTCCAGCTTTGTGATAGAAAAACCGGGCTTTCGGGGGCGGTGGTAGAAGGGCTTCTGGAAACCAGCTATATCATTGCAGGTTTTGCGGCTTTCGGCTGGCTGGCGCTTGCCTGAAAGTTCAAAGCAAAGCAACTGAAAGGAGTAAGGATATGAAAAGGTATTTTACTGGATTTTTCCTGATCATTGCTGTTTTGAGTATCGCCGCTTGCGGCGGATTGCGGTTTTCTCAATTGGATCCCGCGGCGAAGGACTATCATCCCAAGCGGATCGCCGTTTTTCCGGCAGATGTGGGAACCTATGAAGAAGCGCGTGATCCTATTGATCAAATTGTGCCAGGCGTACTCATGGACAAGAAATGGTTTACGGATATTGCGGACACGGCCAGCCTGAATCGCCAGATTCAATCCAATGAAGATCTGCGCAAAGCCATGACGGAATATTTGTCCAAGTTTCAAACCCTGAACTTTTCCGACCCGGCTTTGAGCAAGCAAATTGGCGAACTGACCCAAACGGATGCTTTTTTGATGGTTGCGGTTGATTATTGGAATTATACCGTGGAAAAAGATAAAAAACTGGCAAAAGTCAGTGTCGGATTAAAATTGATTGATGCGGAAACCGGGAAAATCATGTGGAAGGCGGGCCACCATCTGGCGGAAAGTTATATGTTATTCAAACCGGCTCTGTCCGATGTCGCCCGTTCGGTCGTCAAGGATATGATAGACGAAATGCCGCATTGATTCCGCAAACCATCGTAAGAAAACGCAATAAAAAAATGGAGAGTATATGGAAGAAGAAGTACGCAAAGCGATAGAGAAGGTCCGGCCCGGCCTGCAGGCGGACGGGGGTGATGTGGAACTGGTGGATGTTTCCGCGGACGGCGTGGTCAAGGTGAAACTGACCGGCGCCTGCCACGGTTGCCCGATGGCGCAGATGACGCTGAAAATGGGCATTGAAAAGTTCATTAAACAGCAGGTGCCTTCCATCAGGGAAGTGGTTGCTGTCTAACCGCCGGCGTGAGCCGGCAAACGCGAAAAAAATTATTATTCAAAGGAGATATAAGGAACATGGCATATGTGATTACTGATGAATGCATTGCTTGCGGTTCATGCGAAGACGAATGTCCGGTGGAAGCGATTTCCGAAGGCGAGGATAAGTATGTAATTGATCCCAAGTTGTGCACGGACTGCGGCGCCTGCTGCGAACAATGTCCGGTGGAAGCGATTGTTCCCGGAGAAGAGAAGTAATAATTTCAATAAGATCTGAATATTGGGGGAATATTCGTCCTGCCGGCGGATGTTTCCCCTGTTTTTTTAGCGCTGGCTGTCGCCGTTTTTCCATTTTCGCGAAAGAACGGGAGCGGGCGTTGCCGCCGCGCATACGCCATCGGCTTCGGGAGAGTTATTCATGAATAAATTCATTACCTTTGAAGGCGTTGAAGGTTCCGGCAAATCCACGCAGATGAAACTTCTGGGCAAATATCTGCTTGGAAAAAACATCCCCGTGCTGCTGACGCAGGAACCGTCGGGAACGCCGATCGGCCGCAAAATCGGCGATATTCTTTTTCACCGCGGACACTCGGCCATGTGTCCGGAAACGGAGCTCCTGCTGTTTTGCGCGGCGCGCGCTCAGCATGTGCGGGAAGTTGTCCGGCCCGCGCTTGACGGCGGGAAGCATGTCCTGTGCGACCGGTTTTCCGACGCGACCTTCGCTTATCAGTCGGCGGGACGCGGGCTTGATCCCGATTTTATTCACATCATCAACGACTACAGCGCGCTGCATTTGAAGCCGGATTTAACCTTGCTTTTTGACTTGCCGGTGGAAGCCGGACTGCAAAGGGCTGGCCAGCGTGACGCGCAGCTTCAGGATCCGTCAAAAGCCGACCGCTTTGAAAAGGAAAACCTGGATTTTCACAAGCGGGTGCGGCAGGCTTATTTGCACCGGCGCCAGGCGGAACCGGAGCGCTTTCGTGTGATCGACGCTTCGCGGACGGCGGAGGTGATTGCCCTGGATGTTCGCCGTCAGGTGCTGGAGTTCATCAACACGACAGACTGACTTTCCGGACGGATTTTCTCATGTCTTTTGAAATAATATACGGTCATTCCAGGCAAATCGGCATGCTGCAAAAAGCGATGGCGCAGGAGCGGGTCGGGCACTCTTATATTTTCAGCGGGCTTGACGCTATCGGGAAAAAGACGCTGGCGCTGGCATTTGCCCAGGCGCTGAACTGTGAAAACGCTGCTGGACGATACGACGCCTGCGGCGGTTGTCCGCCCTGCCGGAAAATGATGCACGGCAATCATCCGGATCTTCATGTGCTGGAAACGCAAACCCAGTTTATCCGCATTGACGCCATTCGCGGTCTTCAGGAGCAGATGACCTTCAAGCCCCTGGAAGGCCGAAGACGCATTTTGATTATTGACGACGCGGATAAGATGAATGAACAGGCGGCCAACGCCCTTTTAAAAACACTGGAAGAGCCGTCAGCCGACAATATCATCATTCTGGTGACCGCCCGTCCTTACTGGCTGCCGCAGACCATTCTGTCGCGCTGCCGGCATTTGCGCTTCAACCCGCTGCCCGCGGAAACGGTTGCGCGGTTTTTAAGCGAAAAAAAACAAATGGAAACATCCAAATCCCTGCTTCTGGCCTCACTGTCCGGCGGTTCCATCGGACGGGCGCTGGAAATGGACTCGGAAGACATGATTGCTTTTCGCGCGGAACTCCGGCGCCTTCTGGCCGCCGCCAGCCGGGGAGAGCCGATGGGTTTGCTGCTTTTGGCGTCTTTTCTCGGCCAGGACAAAAAGGAAATTCAACAGGGTCTGAAAATTCTCAATACCTATTTCCGCGATGCGCTGGTCTATAAGGAAACCGCCAACGCCCAAATGGTCGCCAATGCGGACGATCTGCCATCCATCGTGTCCATGGCCGGACGTTTGACAGGAGAACAGATTTTGCGAAATATCGCCCTGGTGGAGAAGTCGCATGAAACAATTGAAATGAATGTGAACAAATCGTTGACATTGGAAGCGATGGCATTTAAGCTTCACATTTAAAAAATAACGACAAAGCGGGGCTGAAAAGTGTTGAGCAATATCGTCGGTGTAAAATTAAAAAAAGAAGGCAGGATTTATAATTTTGAAGCATCCGATCTGATCGTGCACAAGAATGATCAGGTTCTGGTGGACACGGATAATGGCGTGGCCATGGGCATTGTCGTCACCGACGTGCGCTGCTGTGAACCTTCCGAAATGCCCCCCAATCTGAAAAATATTATCCGCAAGGTTACCGCAGATGATGTGCGTGTCCGCGAAGAGCTGGAACTGCTTGAAGAAGAAGCCAGAAAATATTGCATGGGAAAAATTTCCGAAAGAGATCTGGCGATGAAATTGATCACGGTGGAGTGCCTTTTCGACAAGAGCAAAATGATCTTCTATTTTACTGCGGAAACCCGGGTGGACTTTCGAGAACTGGTCAAAGATCTTGTCGGCAAATTCAAAACGCGCATCGAACTCAAGCAGATCGGCGCGCGCCAGGAAGCAAGAATTATCAAGGGGATCGCTGTTTGCGGACGGACGGTCTGCTGCGCGGGTATTTTGCAAAATCTGGACCGCGTAACCGTAAAGATGGCCAAGGAGCAAAGCATGTCGCTCAATCCGGAGAAAATTTCCGGCTTGTGCGGAAGGCTGATGTGCTGCCTTTCCTTTGAGCATGAAGGGTACGCCGGAGCAAAAAAATGCGCGCGGGAAGCGGCGAAAGCCGAAACAGACAGGGAGGCCAAAGAGGTTAGTGAACCGCCGCCGCAGGTCAAACATAAAATAACCAGCCCCCCGAAAACAAACAGGAAACGCAAAGAATCATAAGGAGCAGAAGATCATCATGTCCAAGCCATTTTATATCACCACGCCGATTTATTACGTCAATGCTTCGCCGCATATCGGTCACGCCTATACCACCATCGTCGCCGATGTTCTGGCGCGCTTCGCCCGCATGGCGGGACGGGAAACTTTTTTCGTTACAGGCACGGATGAGCATGGCGACAAAATCGCCGAAGCCGCGCAAAAAGCGGGCGTCAGCCCCAAACAGTACGCAGACGGCATCAGCGCCCAGTTCCGCAATTTGTGGCCCGAACTGGCGATCACCAACGACTACTTCATCCGGACAACCGACGCCAATCACATGGAAACCGTTCGTTCCATTTTGCAGAAAGTCTACGACGCGGGCGATATATATTTCGGCGCCTATGAAGGTTATTACTGCGTTGGCTGCGAGCGTTTTTACATGGAAAAAGAACTCGTGGACGGCAAGTGTCCGGACCATCAGACCGAACCGGAGCATCGCAAGGAAAGCAATTACTTTTTCCGCATGAGCAAGTATCAGGACTGGCTGATCCGGCATATTCAGGAGCATCCCGATTTTATCAGGCCGGAGCGGTACCGCAATGAAGTGCTGGCTTTCCTGCGTGAACCGCTGGAAGACCTCTGTATTTCCCGTCCCAAGACGCGTCTGACCTGGGGCATTACGCTGCCGTTCGATGAAAACTATGTCACCTATGTGTGGTTCGATGCGCTGATTAATTACGTGACGGCGGCCGGTTATCCCGACTCGGAAAATTTTCAGAAATTCTGGCCGGAGGCGCAGCACCTGATCGCCAAGGATATTTTAAAGCCGCACGGCATTTACTGGCCGACCATGCTGAAAGCCGCGGGCATTCAGCCTTATCAACATCTCAATGTGCACGGGTACTGGAATTCGGACCAGAGCAAGATGTCCAAAAGCCTGGGCAATGTTGTCCGGCCGCTGGATTTAAAGGACAAATACGGTCTGGATGCTTTCCGCTACTTTCTGCTGCGGGACATGGTGTTCGGCCTGGATTCCAATTTTTCAGAAGAGGCGTTTGTGGCGCGCCTCAATTCCGATCTGGCCAACGACCTGGGCAATCTGCTCAGCCGCTCGGTCACGATGGCGATTAAATACTGCGGCGGGAAAGTTCCCGCACCGCCCGCCGCCTCGCAAGAAACCGCTCTACGGGAAATCGCGCTGAAAACAGTGGCCGATGTGGAAGCCTCTTTTAATGACATGTCGCTCCATAAGGCGCTGATGGCCATCTGGGAACTGGTCAGCGCCGCCAACAAATACATCGTGGAAAACGAGCCCTGGTCGCTCGCCAAAGATCCGGTCCATCAGGCAAAACTCACCGCGATTATGTACCGGCTGCTGGAAGCGCTGCGCGCCGTGGCCATTCTCGTGTCCCCGTTCATGCCGCAGGCGGCGGAAAAAATATTGAATCAGATAGGATTGGGCGTAAAGGAAAAACTGAATCTGGACGTGATTCGTAACGGCGAACCTCTGCCCCAGGGCGCCGCCCTGATTCGCGGCGAGTCGCTCTTTCCGCGTGTGATTGCCGAAAAAGAAACGCCTCCCGAACCGAAAAAACCGGCTGTCGAGATCAAACCGGAAATTGAATATGACGAATTTGCCAAAGTGGATTTGCGCGTGGCCAAAATTCTGGCCGCCGAAGCGGTTCCCAAATCCAGCAAACTGATCAAACTCCGGGTTGACATCGGAGAAGAACGGACGATTGTCGCGGGCATCGGCAAGGATTACAAGCCGGAAGAACTGGTCGGCAAATCCATCATCGTGGTGGCCAATCTGAAACCGGCCAAACTCATGGGCGTGGAATCGCGCGGCATGCTGCTGGCGACGGACGGCGTCGCCGCGCTGACGCTGATCGGCTTCGACCGGGAACCGAAAACCGGCGCGCAGGTTCGATAACAGCAAGGGCAGGAAAATAAAAAAAGCGGCTGTTCCAGAAAGGGGACAGCCGCTTTTGTGTATCCGGCCGACTGCGCATTGCTAGTTTTTCAATAGTTTTTCAATTTCCGGCTGAATGAATCCGGGCACAACCTGGCCTTTGATGTAAAAGAGCGGTGTCCCGCGGACGTTGATTTTCGCGGCCGCCTCCTGATGAGCTTTCATGATCTCGCTGGTTTCCTTGCCGCTGCAAAGATTGAGCTGGGCGTTTTCGTCAAGCTTTCCGCTCAAAGCATCGTTGTATGCCTGTTCTCTGTCTTTCGAGCAGAAAACATGCTGGATTTTCTTTGCCGAATCCTCGCTGAGCGGATGGAAGAAAACGTACAGGGTGATATCTTTCATTCGATCTTTTAGAAAATTGTAGGATAACCGGCAAAAATGGCAATTCGGATCGATAAATTCCACGACGGACGTTTTTCCGTTGCCGATTTTGATTGCCTTTTCCAGATTCAGCGACGCCAGTTTGGACGCCATTTTTTTTGCGTTGCTTTCCTGAGTCAGATTTCTTTTGTCGCTGGTATAGATATTTCCCGCGAAAATGTAATCTCCTTCCGGGAGATAATAAATAATCTGTCCGCCGGTATAGACTTCATAGACGCCTTTGAGCGGTGTCGGGCTGAAAGATTCATACGGTTGCTGGGGATAGCTTTTTTTAAACTGTTCTTCCGGTAACGGCTTTTGAGCCGATGAACATCCGGGCAATAAAACAAAAACCATCAAAACAGCGAGGATTATTTTCTTCATACGCACACTCCTTCGAAAAAGATGGCGGAGTATAGGGGTAGTGAAACTCCGTGTCAATCAATAATTGAGTTTTTTCTTACTCTCCCTGTTTCGGTCCGGTAATATTTATTTGAGGCGGCGCAAATCTCTCTAGATTTTTTATCGCTACTAAGTTATCTTTAAAAATATATGTGTATTCTTTTCTTTATTTTTACCGGCTGAATCCTGAGAAGCAATCAACCGGTGGATGCACCTGCCGGAAATTAACATTCTCCAGGGCGTATGAAAGATGAATGATCACAAAAAAACAAAGCAGCAACTTATCGAAGAGTTAAACGCCGCGCGCCGGCGAATTGCGCAAATGGAGAGTGCGGAATTGAGCTGCCGGCAAACCGAGGAAGCGCTTCTGGGAAGCGAAAGGAAATATCGCCAACTTAAGGACGAGCTTGAAGCGGCCGCCTTGGAAACAGCCTCGGCCATGCGGAAACTGGAGACAGCAAACAGGGAATACCGCCGGGCCAATGCAATGCTGGAAGAAACTCAGCGGAACATGACGGCGGCCAATGAAAAATTGCAGCAATCGGAGGAAAAATTCTCAAAGGCCTTTCATCTCGGTCCGGTGATCTCCACGATTTCCACTCTGGCTGACGGCAAGTATGTGGAAATCAGTGATTTTTTTTTAAAACTGACGGAATATTCAAGGGAAGAAGTTATCGGCCATACTTCCATTGAGCTAGGAATTTGGGCCGACCTGCGAGACCGGGAAAAAGTGACCAGGACACTGCAAAGCGGCGGCCGGGTTATCGAAGAGGAGCTGCTGTTTCAATCCAAGTCCCGCAAGATCTATAAAATGATTTTCTCCGGTGAGATTGTCTTGATTAAAGGTGTAGCGCATTTAGTCAGTGTGGCTATTGATGTAACCGGACGCCGAAAGGCGGAGGAAGCCCTGAGGGAAAGTGAGGCGAAATACCGGCGCATCACCGAGAATATGAGCGATATTGTCATCGATGTGGACGCCCAGGGGGTCATCAGGTACGCCAGTCCTTCCTACCGGAAGATATTTGGTGATAAACCGGAGAATCTCATTGGCAGATCGGCGTTGAACGGCATTCATCCTGAAGACAGGAAACGAGTGGCCGCTAATTTCATGGAGGCGGTTGATAAAAAAACAGACAAAGAATTGGAGTTCCGGTGGCGTCATGCGAATGGCCACTACCTTTGGCTTCGGGCGTCCGGCCGTCCCATGTATGCCCCTGCAGGTGAATTTCAGGGACAGATCATCAACTGCAGTGTCATTACGGAACGCAAGATTATAGAGTTCCAAAAAGAGGCCGCACTGGAAGCGATGCGGGAAAGCGGGGAGCGGTACCGGCAGCTTTTCGAAGAGGCCATCGAGGGAATGTTCCGGACCACTTTAGATGGAAAATTTATTTTAATCAACTCCGCCATGATCCGGATGCTGGGATATGCTTCCCGGCAGGATGTCTTTGAAAAGATAACCGACATCGGCACCCAGGTCTATGCTGTCCCGGAGGAGCGCATCGAGCTGATTGACTGTCTCATGCGGGATGGCCACGTCATGTTCAAAGAAGTTCTGTTCAAACGTCTGGACGGAAGCACTCTCAAGGTCATGCTGAACTGCCGCCTGGTATGCGACAGAAGCGGCGCCCCTGTTTTAATCGACGGAAGCTGCATCGATATCAGCGACAAGTGGCTTGCCGAAAAGGCGTTGCGGGAGAGCGAGGAAAAATACCGGACGATTATCGAGCAAATGGAGGACGGCTATTGCGAGATAGATCTTGCCGGTAATTTTACTTACGTGAATGACGCAGAGTGTAAAATTACCGGATACTCCAGAGATGAATTGCTGGGAACAAACAACCGCCGCTATCAGGATGAAGAAAGCGCCCGCAAAACATATCAGTATTTCAACAGGCTTTACAGGACAGGCGAGCCGGTCAAATCACTGGATATTGAATTCATCAGAAAAGACGGGACAAAAAGTTTTAATAATATTGCGATTTCTCTTTTGAGAGATAATGAAGGCAAACCGATCGGATTTCGGGGAATTAACCGGGACATCACCGGGCGCAAACGGGCGGAGCAGGCTCTCCTGGAATCGGAGGGCAAGTTCCGGCACCTCGCTGAAAAATCCATGGTTGGCGTGTACCTGATTCAGGACGGCCTGTTCAGGTATGTCAACGAGGAGTT
>CAZBGE010000088.1:0-13247 GCA_964491435.1 uncultured Smithella sp. | reverse complement strand
CTGGGCTGGGCCTGCCCGCCGCCATGTTTGACCGGATACCCTTTCCCGGACCCGCTCTGGCCGCCCGGGTGATCGGCGAAGTCACACCCGCCAAAATCGCCCTGGTCCAAAAAGCAACCGCTATTACCGAATCATCGCTCAAAAGCGTCAAGGCATTTCAGTATCTGGCTATTTTGCATGAAGACCGCGTGACCGGCATGCGCGACAATAAGAGGGTTTTCGGCAACCAGATTGAAATACGCTGCTGGGACAGCACTGACGCACGCAAAGCCAGACCTACAAATCTGCCCTTTGATGTTTTGGAAAAGATTGCCGCCAAGATCACCAAAGAAATCCCGGAAGTGGTCAGCGTCACTTACAACATTACGTCCAAGCCGACTTCGACGATTGAGGCGATTTAAGTCAAAAATAATGCGCGCTTCCGCGGATAGCGCGGAAGCGCGAGACGTTACGGCAGGCTTAAAAATTTCATTACTGTATTGTTAAATAATTCCGGATCCTGAATATGCAGGGCGTGACCGCAGCCTTCAAAGGCCACGACCTGCGCATGCGGCATCTGCTTTTGCATGTATTCGTAATTCTCCGGCGGATAATAATTGCTTTCCTTTCCATAGGCAAGCAGGCATGGCGCCTCAATGTTTTTCAAAACGGGCCGGTAATCCTGCATCGCCATGGAAATCCAAAAAGCCGCAATGATGCAGGCCTTGTTTTTTTTGGTTTCCTCGTAAAGCCAGGGCAGGTCGCCTTTTCCTTTAAAGTCCGCGGTGGCATCGAATTCCATTTTTTCATTGTAGAGCGATTTGTTTAAAATCCGCTGGGCGACAATCCTGCTGTAAACTTCCCAATTATCCAGCATGACGGAGAGCAGGTAAAGATTGTCTTCGTGGCCGAAATCGCCCTGTTTTCTACTGAAAACACCGGGCAATCCCAAATGCCAATCCGCCGACCTCATCAGCTTCGGCGTCATATCAACGATCACGATTTTTTCTATTGATGGGCAGGCGTAGTTTTTAATGTATTCAAAAATGACCTGCGCGCCCATAGACCAGCCGATAAAAGAGGCTTTCGGGATGCGTAGCTCGTCCAGAAACAGCTTTAAATCATAAGCCAGACGCATTAGCGTCAGATGGTCATTGGAGGCTTCCGACTGCCCGTGTCCGCGCAAATCCGGAGCGATGACTTGACAATGTTCAGCAAACACCGGAATCTGCTTTTGAAAGAAAACGGAACTGGCCGTTAAGCCATGGAGCAAAATGACCGGCGCGCCTTCGCCGGCAACCTGATAATACATACGAATTCCGTCATCAGTTGTAAAAAAAGCCATAAAACCCATCTCCTTATGCAATACAGTGATTATCCAGCCAGTTTCTCAAACCGGCCAGCACCTTCGCCCTGTCTGCCGCCAGCTCGTTGTAAACCTCGTGTTTGAGGCCGTCGTAAAGCTTGAAAGTCTTATCCTTTGCGCCGATCATCTCAAAGAGTTCCTTCTGGCCGGAAAAGGCAATATCCTGAGAACCGATCTGAATAAGAACCGGAATTTTAATTTTCCCGGCATTCTGAGCGCCGATGACGACATAACGGTTCATCTCATGGGCGAGTCTCGGCGTGATCACATTATATACCAGGGGATCGTCAATGTAGGCCTTTACCGCATCCATGTCCCGGGAAATGAAATCCGGCGGGAGCGGAGACTTTACCTGCACGGCGGGCAGGATACCGGAGAGAATTTTTGTCAGGGTAAAAAGGATTTTGGGAGCATAAGCGCCCGGTTGTGATCCGGTGCCTGATAAGACAAGCCCCTTGAAGTCATCTGCGTTTTGCTCCACATAATTCATGGCAATAACGCTTCCCATGGAATGGCCGAGGATAAAGCAGGGGATGCCGGGAAACCGGGGCTGGATCACGTCGCGGCGGAACTGCTTTTCATCATCGATGTATTCCTGAAAGCTCATGACATGCCCGCGCCTGCCCTGGCTTTTGCCGTGCCCACGGTGGTCCGTGCCGAAAACGGCGTAACCTGCGGGGAGAAGCTCGTTTACAACATTGCCGTAGCGGTCAATATGCTCCGCATAGCCATGAATGACATGCACCACAGCCATGGGGGGATTGTCCGGCGTCCATCCTTTCCAATAAATGGATATCCCATCCTGCGCCTTGAAATTTCCAGATTGTGTTTTCATGCAATAGTCCTTTCGTTATGACGTTTCCAACGCTCCGGGAATCATTGCAATAACCATGCGCTCCCACTATGCGTTTTTTCCATATATAAGCGGGTGTTATATAAACGATTGAAGAACGGTTCATGACCTCGTCCCTTTCATCCGTCCGCCGTTTTGACGGCTTTTCTTCCGACCACCGTATAAGCCGTCAGTTGCGCCAGAAAGCTGCCGTCACCGTTTCTATGAATGAGTTCTTCAATCCAGTCACGCCCCTGAGATGCGTTGATACGCCTTTCCTCTATAGCCTTTTGCACGGTTTCCCGCAGATTGTAAACCTTATTCGCCGTTTCAAAATCCGTAATAACGGAAGCACCGGAATAGGTTTTGATATCGGACAAACCGGCTTCAAAAAAATATCGGGGAAGGTCGCGGCCGATTCTCCTGTTTGTAAATGAATTACCCCAGATATTTTTTATCGTTTGTGTTGTCGAACCATGACATGATGCAATGGAAAAGGTTTCCCAGTCATTATCATAGGCTAAGAGCAGACCGTCCGGTTCCAGAACGCGGACAAGTTCGGCGATTGCCTGTTCCGGTTCCGGTATATATTGCAAAACACGGTCGATACGGCAGCGGGAAAAAGATCCTCCGGGAAAAGGCAAAGCTTTGATGTCGCCTGCCCGAAATTGAACGGGCAGTTGTATGGCAAGGTCCTGCGCTCCGGCTTTTTCAATCATGGCTGTGCTGGCGTCCAGCCCCACTACTTTGCCGCCCGGCATAACCAGTTTGGCAATCCGGAAGGCATCATCGCCCATCCCGCAACCGGCATCCAGAACGGTCAGGCCGGGTTTGAGATCCAGCAGGTCATAGCTCCGGTTCTTGCATTCTTTGTAATATGGCAGCGAATCTAGCAACTTCAGGCAGTTAAAATAAGCATCCTTGTTTTTTGCCTGGTCAACATCCGGAAAACCTGTCGAAAGATATTCATTTTTCATCTGAAATGATCCATAAGCGGTAATTCATGTTAATCCGCTATAAAAATGCCTGCCTGTTGTCAACTATATTTGAGCACATGCCCCGTACTATCTCGTGGACAAGCGTTACATTCTCGGCTACAATTTACCCACAAGTGTCACCGGAGGAAAACTTTGGGTAAGACGTACAAAACCAGACTCCAATTGTTCCGGGAACTGCAAGCAGCCAAAAAAGAAAGTAAAAGCTTTCAGTTACAGGCCCGGAAATACGAACGGATCGAAGAGGAATTGAATCATACGGGACAATTCTACCGCACATTGTTTGAAAATTCCGGTACGGCGACGATCCTTATTGAACAAGACACCACCATTTCCATGATCAACAATGATTTCTCGAATTTCACGGGATATCCCCGTGAAGAAATCCTTGGCCATGCATGGACCACATATGTGGTTGAAGACGACATCGACCGTCTTTTATCGTATCATAAACTCAGACGCGAAAACCCGACGGCGGCGCCCAGAAATTATGAATTCAAAATCAGGCATAAGGAAGGGAAGATCCTCCATATTTTCATGACGATCGCCATGATCCCGGGAACATCGCAGAGTATTGCCTCCATGGTGGACATTACGGCCATCAAACAGTTGGAAAAAGAAGTTCTCGACGTATCGGAAAGGGAACGCCAGAAGATCGGCTATGAACTTCACGACGACCTCGGTCAGCATCTGATTGGCATCGATGTCATGACCAAGGTTCTGCGGGACAGGCTCGCGCCGCTTTCCGAAGAAAGCGCCCGCTATGCCGGCGAAATCAATCAACTGGTCAAAAACGCGATTGAAAAGACAAGGCGTCTGGCCCGCGGTCTTTGCCCTGTTCATCTTACATCTCTGGGACTGGAGGCGTCGTTGGAAGAGCTTGCCGCCTCCACGGCGGGCATCTTCAATATCGCCTGTGATTTCCGCTGTCCCCGGCACATTCCCATTAATGATAATTCCCTGGCTACTCACCTTTACTATATCGCCAAGGAGTCCATTCACAACGCCATTGAACACGGCCAGTCCTCCAAGATCGTCATGGAACTCTTGAACAACAAAGGCATCATCTCCCTGTCGATTCTCGACAACGGAATCGGCATCAAAGACACGGCCAAAGTCGGCGGCATCGGCCTCCGGATTATGAATTACCGCGCCCGCATGATCGGCGCGTCCCTGCGGATCGAATCGGAGCAGGCCGGAGGGACGCTGGTTACCTGCACCTTTAACCTTCACAGGGAATGACAGCCATGGCCTCAACCAAAACAACTCCAACTGGTAAATACAGAATTTTCATTGTCGATGATCATCCCATCTTCCGGAACGGCCTCGCCCAGCTGATCAACCAGGAAGAAGATCTCTGCGTCCACGGAGAGGCGGATGACTACCAGGGCGCCATCAAGGCCGTCGCGGAAGTGAAACCGGACATGGTTATCGTGGATATTACTCTGAAGGATATGAGCGGCATTGATCTCATCAAGGAGATCCATAAGCTTCATAAAGGGATCGCCATGCTGGTCATCTCCATGCATGACGAATCCCTCTATGCCGAACGGGCTTTCCGGGCCGGCGCCAAGGGCTACGTTATGAAGCAGGAAGCTTCCGAATCCGTTATCCAAGCCATCCGTCAGGTCATGTCGGGCGGCATTTATACCAGTAAAAAAATGACGGAGCAAATCCTGTCACGCTTTATTGAGGGTCCGAAAGTCACCTCCGCGTCACCCCTGCAAACCCTGACTGACCGCGAGTTCGAGGTTTTCCAACTCATCGGCGAAGGACTGGGTATCAGCGAAATCGGCGTGCGGCTTCACCTGAGCGTCAAGACCATCGGCACTTACCGGGAGCGGATCAAAGAAAAATTGAACCTGAAAAACAGTACGGAACTTTTGCGTTACGCCCTCAACTGGGTGGAAGATGAGAGAAAAACCAAAACGTCGTCCTGAGAGCATACCCTCTTATAGATAGGTCATCGACTCACTTTTTTTTCATCCCTTCATGGACAGATAAAACAGCTTTCTGCGGATTGAGCTTTTCTCCGCCTTATCCGATGATAAAGGCGAGAGAAAAATTCAAATAAAGGAGGCTGAAATGAACGGAAAATCTTTGAACGGAAATCCTTACAGGTTTCAACTGACCATCAGGGAGCTACTCAACGGGCCGAAACTGACCGCGGGAAGCCAGGAAATAGTTTACCGCGACAAGATGCGTTATACTTACAACGATCTGTTTGCACGGATCAACCGTCTGGGAAACGCACTTTCCCGACTCGGTGTGAAAAAGGGAGATACGGTAGCCGTCTTCGACTACGACTCTCACCGATACCTGGAAAGCTTCTTTGCCATTCCGATGATGGGGGCGGTGCTGTTTACCGTGAACTGGCGTCTGTCCCCCGACCAAATCGAGTACACGATGAATCACGCCGAGGCTGATATCATCCTCATCAATACGGACTTCCTGCCTCTTCTCCATTCCATCCGGAACAAACTGAAATCCGTAAAAAAAGTCATTCTTCTTTCAGACAGCGGCGAGCTTCCCGAGACGGCTGACGCTTATGACGGAGAATACGAGGCCATTGTGGCCAAGGCATCGCCGGATTTCGACTTTCCGGATCTTGATGAAAACACAAAAGCCACCACCTTCTATACGACAGGTACCACGGGTCTCCCCAAAGGCGTGTATTTCACCCATCGCCAGATCGTTCTTCACGCCATGAGCGTCTGCATTGCCGTCAGCGCCCACGACAGCCCGTTGAGATTCTCCACGTCGGACGTCTATATGCCCATTACGCCCCTGTTTCACGTCCATGCCTGGGGATTCCCCTTTGTCGCCACCATGATGGGCGTCAAACAGGTTTACCCGGGCAAATACGAACCGCAAATGCTCATGAAACTCATTGCCCAGGAAAAAGTCACCTATTCCCACTGTGTTCCTACCATTCTCCAGATGATTGTATCAAGTCCGGCAGCCAAAAAACTCGATCTTTCAATGTGGAAGGTGATCATCGGCGGAGCAAGACTCTCCAAAGGGCTGGCGATGGCCGGTATTGACCTGGGTATTCAGATCATGACCGGCTACGGCATGTCAGAAACCTGTCCGGTGATCAGCGTATCTAATCTCAAACCTTCCATGAAATATTACGGCAACGAACGGAAGAGCGATATCGCCATCAAGACGGGAATGCCCATTACGCTTGTCGATGTGCGGATCGCCGATTCCAACGGCAACTTCCTCCAAAATGACGGCCGGGCCACCGG
Organism: uncultured Smithella sp.; assembly: GCA_964491435.1. Classification (GTDB taxonomy): domain Bacteria; phylum Desulfobacterota; class Syntrophia; order Syntrophales; family Smithellaceae; genus UBA8904. The sequence goes on along the minus strand of CAZBGE010000088.1, from coordinate 6,824 downwards.
TGAAATCGTCGTCCGCGCGCCCTGGTTTACGCACGGGTACTACAAGGACCAGGAAAAAACCGAGGAACTCTGGCGCGGTGGCTGGCTCCACACGGGAGATGTGGGCTACATGGATCAGGACGGATACATTCAAATTACGGACCGGCTCAAGGATGTCATTAAAACCGGCGGGGAATGGGTATCCTCGCAGGATCTGGAAAACGCCGTGAGCCTTCACGGAGCCGTCCAGGAAGCTGCGGCCATCGGCATACCTGATTCCAAATGGGGAGAACGCCCCATGCTGCTTGTCGTGCTGGCTCCTCAATTCCGGGGGGACGGCGTCACGCCGGACGTGCTGAAAAGCCATATGAAGGTTTGCGCCGAGCAGGGAAAAATTCCCCGCTACGCCATCCCCGATCAATACATTATCACGGACGAAATTCCCAAAACCAGTGTCGGCAAAGTCGATAAGAAACGGCTCCGCGCCATTTACGCTACCGCCGCATGATTGGATTCCCCAGTTCCCCCTTCTGCAATCCAGTGGCGTCCGGGCGGGCCGATCGTCGGCCCCGCCCGATCCCGCCTATAAATATGGTGACAGTAAAGAAATCTTTCCCGATCCTTTTTCCGCAGATCCATTCCTGTAGTTTTATGGTTCTTCCTGTCATCGGGAATCAATCCATCTGAATGGTCTTGCTTCCCGATGAAACCACCAATTCAAATATCGACATATCCGTTGCTTTTTCAATGTGAATGTCTTTATATGTTACTGAAACGGACGTTGCTGGATCTGCCATTTTTATGATTATCCTCCGGGCGACAGGAATTTCCGGCGTATTGCCCTCATAATGCACTTGATAGATTTCTTCACCATCCGCTCCTTTGCGGACAAGTTTCGCCACTCGCCCGTTTTTCTCCACCCAGACCGTCTGCGAACCACTCGCGGGCGCATTCATTTCCACACGCATCAATCCGTCTTCCGTATAACGATCATAGGACACATTCTTTCCGGACAGGCGCGGAAACGCGCCGGATAAAATCATCACCAAATCCTCGATATTAATCGCCCACGGTAAAAAACGGGCTAAATTTTCAGCAGATGGCTTTCCTGAATAAAACTCGCCTCGCGACGGAATAAATATTCTCATCTCATCCGGAGTCGCAGTCAGAAAAAAATCGGGGGTGCCAATCAACGGAAGCATTTCCAGACGGAGCCAGGATGGTCTCTGTAAAATCAGGGCGGCCCGGATTGGATAATAACCTTGCGCCGACGTCAGTTCGATCTGTGTCGTGGCAACGATTCTATACGTTTCATCATCGGTCCGGGCAATGATCTCTGAAGAATTTCCGGACAACGCGCCAAACCCGACAGACTTTTTTCCGGCGCATCCGGAACTCAGAACCGACAACGTCAAAACTATTAAAATTGACAGATGAAAAAAACATCGATGTTCCATATAAGAAACACATCCCGAAAATTTGACTCAAACGGCTCGCTAGTTTTTGTTGAGCAGGTTGTGGATTTTCCTTTTCAGCGCCTCATTGTCCGGCGCAATGCTTAAAGCCTTCCGGTAAGAATCCAGGGCTTCTTTATCTTGCCCGATTTTCTGATACACATCTCCCAGATGTTCCAAGATATTGATGTCATCCGGGAAAAAATTAAGCGCCCTTTGAATACATCGCAATGCGCTGTCGTATTGATTCTTTTTGAAATACACCCATCCCAGCGAATCCAGAATATAACCGTTATCCGGCTTGATCTTGAGAGCCTGAACAATCATTTGTTCGGCCTCGTCAAGATGAATACCGCGATCGGCATAGGAATAACCGATAAAATTGAGTGCGTCAGCATTTTGAGGATCAATCTCCAGCACCTTTTCCATGGATTTGATGCTTTCCTCAAAACGGTTCGTTTTCTCAAAAATCGTTCCCAGCACATAATACAAATCGGAACTGCGGGGACAGCGTTCAATACCTTCAACAATCGTCTTTTCCGCGGAAGCCATGTCTTTTTTCTCTTCATACAATGATGATAAATAAAGATAAAGCAAGGCCTGGTCATTTTTCCTTTGAATAGAGCGGGTAATGACCTCAACAGCATCATCCAGTTTACCTTCTTTCTTGAAAATCATCGCCGCGTGAACCTGGGCGTTGGCGTATAATTCAAATGCAGGAGAAATCTTCAGATATTCCGCCTGCGCCGCATTTAGATCGCCCTTTTGCTCCAAAGTATTCGCTAAAAAATATCGCAATTTGTCGTCATGAGGCGCTGCTTCCAGAAGCGAAGAAAATTGAGCCGCCGCCGCATCAAACCGATGCATGTCATAATATAAAAGTCCCAACGCCATGCGAACCTCGCTGCTGGCCGGATTGATTTTCAAAATCTCCAGAAATTCTTTTTCCGCCAGGGATGATTGATTCATTTTAACCAGCAATTCTGCAATCTTCACACGGAAACCGGTTCTGGCGGGATTCATTTCCAGGTAGCGGCGGTAAACATCAATGGCTTCGTTATATTTTTTTTGATCTTCATAGAGCACGGCCAGACCCAGCCAAGCCGCATCAAAAGCCGGTCTTTGCGTTGTAATCCTTTGATAAAGAGCTTCCGCCTCCGCCGGACGATCCATTTGGGTCAGTGTTTTTGCATAATAATACATCCCGATAATATTATCCGGATCTTTTTCCAACAGTTGCTGATAAGCCCGCTGGGCCAAATTATACTTTTTTTCCTGGGCATAAATGGTCGCCAGATACAAATAGGCAACCAGATTATCGGGATCAATCTCGATAATGGTCTGATATTCCCGAACCGCTTTATCGTATTCATGAAGGTTAAAATATAAACCGCCCATGATCGAATGCAGTTCGCTGTCGCCGGGATTTTTAGCCAGGGCGGCCTCCCCCAGCGGCAAAGCCAGATCCGCATTATTGTTTTCAATGTAAAGTGAAACCAGTTCGGTAGTCAGATAAGGAGAATCGGGACAAATGTCCAGCGCCTTTTTCAGCTGTTTGATGGAACCGGCCAAATTCCCATTCAACCGCATTAAAACGGACAGTGAATAATGATAAGCCGCCTTTCCTGAATATTGCTCCGGAACGGACGGATACGATAACATCCCGCCCGACGGCAAAGAAGCGCAACCGCCCAGCACCGCGCAAAAAAGCAACCCACAAATCCATGGCGTAACAAGTTTTTTTTGCATAGCGAATAATTTGCTTTCAATTCATAGAAACTTAAAAAAGAATCCGCCTTCAGGAGGCGTCCTGCGATGCATTCTTCTTGAGCAGTTTTGACGCCGGAATAATCGAAACACCTTTTTCCTGAAAAATTTTATTGGCGTCTCTGAGCGCCCGGATGGTTTCAGGATATGGATGGCCAATGACAATCAGCGGCGCGCCGCCGTCCGGCGTCCGGGCCACATCCATGAGTATCCGATAGATTTTGGAATAGTCACGATCGTTATCCAGAAACACCCGGCGTGACGCAACCGTCAAATGTGCTTTGCCGGCAGCCGACTGGGTTTTTGCTGAAGGGGTCGTGCGTGAATCAATAAAAAACAAATCCTGTTTTTTTAACTGTTGAAAAACCGGCAGCAATTTTTCTTCATCCGCCATGAATTTTGATCCCATATGGTTGTTGACGCCGGAAGCATAGGGAACAGAAGCCATGTTTTTGTTCATTTGATCAATAATTTCCGCCTGATTCATCTCCGTAAAAAGAGCGCCTTTGCCGGGCTTGTCTTTCGGATAGGAAAGCGGCTCCATGGGCAAATGCAACAGGACTTCACGATGGGCTTTATGAAGCGCTTCCGCCGCTTCACGCGAATGAGCCAGAAGGGGTAAAACAGCAAAGGTAATATCCGCATCAATGCGTAAAAGTTCGTTGACCGGTTTCATATCGTGACCGATGTCATCAATAATAATCGCCACCTGTCTGATGCCCGAACGGGGCGGCACAACCTTGGCGACAACAATCTTTTCTTTTTCAGGAGGAGATACTGCAACCGGCTCCGCCACAGGACCACCTTTTTCCTGAGCGCCTGTTTCTTTTGGCCGGGGCGGAATCGGCGCCCTCAACCCTTCTTTTTCGGAGGTTTTCGTCGTCAGCCGCGTCGTTTGCTTCTTCTGCGCAGGTTTCGGCTTTTCATCAACCTTTTCATCCTGATGAAAAACGATCACATAACCGATAGCCGCCAGGGACAAAATAATCAAACCCAAAAGAAACGCAGTCAGATATTTATCTTTATTCTTCTTTTTCATAGGCGGCAAAAACCGCTCTCTCCCGCGGCAAAGATATCAGTTGGACAGATTCTTCTTCATGATATGCCAGCTTTTTAAAATATCAATGGCCGCCTTAATCTGATTATCTTTGTCCAGCTCGGTCGACTCTTTAAAGTCTTCAGCTTTATGTTCATCAAGCTTTTCGCCGTCTTCTTTGGCTGGTTTAATGTGTCCTTTAAGATCCTTTTCACGAAGCCTTTCTTCCAGAGGATCGTCAGCCTCCCCGGACGGTTTTATCATTTTAACAATAATATCCGGCTTAATCCCCTCGGCCTGAATGGATCTCCCGCTAGGGGTGTAATAACGCGCCGTTGTCAATTTCAGCGCGGATCCATCTTCCAGAGGAATAACCGTCTGCACGGACGCCTTGCCAAAAGTCTGCGTCCCCACAATCAGCGCCCGGCCGTTATCCTGCAACGCTCCGGCGACAATTTCCGCCGCGCTTGCCGTGCCTTCATTAACCAGCACAACAATGGGAACGGTGACCTCCTTGTCGCCATTGTCGTGCGCCGTCGCCTTGGTCTCCATGCTTTTCGTCCGGCCGCGCGTGGAAACAATTGCGCCCGACTTCAGAAACATGTCGGACACCTCTATGGCTTGATTGAGAAGGCCGCCCGGATCGTTTCTTAAATCCAGCACCAGTCCCTTCAGCGGCTTTGCTTTTTCGCTGACCTCGCTTATCGCCTTGCGCAGATCCGCGGCAGTCCTTTCATGGAATGAAGCGATGCGGATATAGCCGATATGATCGTCAAATGTTTTCGCCTTGACGCTTTTGACTTGAATAACGGCACGGGTCAAAACAATATCCTTGGGCTGGACTATTTTCTCCCGCATGATGGTGATTGTCACTTTGGTGTCTTTCGGACCGCGCAATTTCTTCACGGCGTCCATAATGGTAATATCCTTTGTGGATTGACCATCGATTTTGATAATCTGATCGCCGGTTTTCACGCCCGCCTTGTACGCCGGAGTATCCTCAATCGGAGAAACAACGGTCAGCATATCTTTCAAGATGGTGATTTCAATGCCAATTCCGCCAAACCTCCCTTGTGTCTCCACCTCCAGTTCCTTGTAGACCTCGGGGGTCATAAACGCGCTGTGCGGATCGAGGGATTTAATCATGCCGTTAATGGCGCCCTGAATGAGAACGGAGGAATCAACCTCTTCCACGTAGTTTTTCTGCACCATGTCCAAAACTTCATTGAACGTTTTAATTTCTTTGTAGATATTCTTGCTTTTCGCCGAAACCTTGCCGTCGGAATACGTTCCGAAAACAAAAAAAGTCCCAAGAAAGATAACGATAAAGACCGGCCATTTACCCCATATATTTTTCATGCTCCGCCTCTCTGCAAGATGAAAATTTTTACATCATAAAAAAACATCTCAACCATGTGGCGATGTATATACCACGACTTCTTTTATTTTCCATATATTTCAGCAATCAGGCGAGAGAATACTCTATCAACGGAATGCAAAAAACCAACCGGCGGGCTATTCGATTAACCAGGTTGTCCGGCCCGCCGCATCCTTCAGGGTAACCTTTTGCAACGCCAGATCCTTGCGAATGTCATCCGCCCGCTGCCAGTCTTTATCTTCACGGGCTTTTTGCCGCTCCAGAATCAGGGTTTCTATTTTAGCGACATCCAGACCCCTTTTGGCGGATTCAATATCCCGGTCGCAATGAAAAAAGCTGTCCGGATCAGACTGAAAAACACCCAGCACATTCCCGAAATGTTCAAATACGGCCGACGCGGTCTCCAGAATGGTTTGCTTGACGGATGCGGACATCTTCTTTTCCGCCGTTGTAACATGATTAATCAATCGGGCGGCGTCGAAAACATATCCCAGAGCCTGCGCCGTATTGAAATCATCATCGAGAGCGGCGTCAAATTTATTTTTCAATTCCATCAACTTATCAATATACTCCTGCCTGGCGGGCGGAAGCTTTTCCGGAGACGGAGAAGCCGGATTCGCCCTCATTTCCTTCATCAGTTGCAGAGCCGTATAACAGCGGATCAAAGCCGTCCGGGCCTCCCTGAGTGACGCATCCGAATAATCCACCGGGCTCCGGTAATGGCTCTGAAGCATAAAAAGGCGCAGAACTTCCGGGTGGAATTGTTTTATAATATCCCTGATCGGAAAGATATTCCCCAGGGATTTGGACATTTTCTCCGCGTTGATTTTTACAAAGCCGTTGTGCACCCAGTAATTGGCCGGAGGCTTTCCCGTTGCCGCCTGGGATTGGGCGATTTCATTTTCATGATGCGGGAAAATCAGATCTTCGCCGCCGCCATGAATATCAAAGGTCTCGCCCAGATAACGCCGGCTCATGGCGGAACACTCGATATGCCAGCCCGGTCTGCCTTTTCCCCACGGACTGTCCCAGAAAGGCTCGCCTTCCTTGCTCTTCTTCCAGAGGACAAAATCCAACGGATTTCTCTTCTTGTCATTCACGTCCACGCGGGCGCCGGCCATCATCTCATCGAGCTTGCGCCCCGACAATCCGCCATAGGCGGGAAAGTTGTTCACCGCAAAAAACACATCGCCGTCCACGGAATAGGCAA
>CAZBGE010000087.1:0-13546 GCA_964491435.1 uncultured Smithella sp. | reverse complement strand
CTGAGAGAATGATGGCGCTTCCATGGACGGAATTGTTTTGGGACAGCCGATCTGCAATTACTTCTTGATTGTTGTTTTATCTTATGTTAGGCATAGCCCGCATTTGAAGCATGGAGCGCTTCGTCAAACGATTAACCAAGCAGGTTCTATCAAATATAAAAAAGTGGGTTCTCAAAATTAACGTTTAATTTCATAATTAAGGGAGGGGCGAAGAATGACGAAAGCAGAATTAATTGGGGTTATGGCGGATGAGGCCGGTATTTCCAAAGCGGCGGCGGCGGATGCGCTGGATGCGTTTGTCGGGACGGTGACGAAAGAACTCAAAAAGAACGGCAAGCTGGGTCTGGTTGGATTTGGCACGTTTTCCGTCTCGAAAAGAAAAGCGAGAAAAGGCCGCAATCCTCAGACTGGCGCCGAGATTAAAATCGCCGCCAAGAAAGTTGTAAAATTCAAGGCGGGCAAGACCCTGACCGACAAAGTGAAATAATATTTTAAAGTTTAATTAAATCCAAGGCCTCCGCATTATTGATTTGACAATCGGAGGCCTTGGTGCATTTATTCGTCCAACAATAATTAAGGAGTTTTCGTTTTGGCACAAAAAAGGATTCTTAGTGGAATGAGACCAACAGGTCGTCTGCATTTGGGGAATTTTCACGGCGCTTTGGGAAACTGGGTCAATCTTCAGGAAAGCGGCGATTACGAATGCTTATACTTCGTCGCCGACTGGCACGCAATTACGAGTGAGTATGCTTCTACGGAATGCATTAAAGATAACAGTGTCAATATGGTGATTGACTGGTTGTCTGCTGGGCTTGATCCGGCCAAAAGCACCCTGTTTGTTCAATCAGCCGTCAAGGAACATGCTGAACTGTTTTTGCTTCTGTCCATGATTACGCCGCTGGCCTGGTTGCAGCGTAATCCAACCTATAAAGAGATGCAGACGGAACTTATCTCAAAAGATTTGTCCACGTTCGGTTTTCTGGGTTATCCCGTGTTACAGGCCGCCGATATCATCATGTATAAAGCGTACGGTGTTCCGGTCGGCGTTGATCAGCTGCCACATATCGAACTGACCCGTGAAATCGCCCGGCGTTTTAATTACATCTATCAAAAAGAAGTCTTTCCTGTTCCGGAGCCGCTTTTAACCAGCGTGCCGAAGCTGCTGGGAGTTGATGGCCGGAAAATGAGCAAATCCTATGATAATTCGATTTATTTGTCTGATCGGGGCAAAGAGCTGCATCGGAAGATCGCTTCCATGTTTACCGATCCGCAGCGGATGAGAAGAAAAGATCCCGGCAATCCCGATATATGCAATGTCTTTACTTTTCACAGTCTTTATTCCGATTCGGATCGCTTGACGGAAATCAACAGAGAATGCCGCGCGGCCGGTATTGGATGCACGGATTGCAAAAAAATGCTGGCGGCGCGCGTTGGGGAATCAATGGCACCGGTTCATGAACGCATGGATTATTTCCTGAACCACCTGGAAGAAATTCATGACATCATCGCCCGCGGCAACGCTCAGGCGGCGAAAATCGCCCGTCAGACTATGGAAGAAGTTCGTGAAGCAGTAAAAATATAAAGATAGCTATGAGTGAAGAAAAAACAACTGATTATGCGATTAAACTGGATATTTTCGAAGGTCCTTTGGATCTGTTATTATATCTGATTAAGAAAAATGAAATCGATGTTTATAATATCCCTGTCGCGCTGATCACACAGCAGTATCTTGATTATCTTAATATTATCAAATCGTTGAATCTGGATCTGGCCGGTGAGTATCTGGTGATGGCTTCTACTCTAATTCACATCAAATCCCGTATGCTGCTGCCTGTGCCGGAAGAGCCTTCGGAAGAGGAACAAGAAGATGATCCCCGGGCTGAATTGGTCCGCCAGCTTCTGGAATACCAGACGTTCAAAAGCGCAGCCGCGGATCTGGCGCAAAGACCTTTGTTGGAACGGGATGTATTTAAGCGAGCCGCGCCTCTTCCAGAGGAAAGAAAAACTGCGGTGGATGAGGAAGATGAAATCATTGAAGTGAGTATTTTCGAACTGATTGAGGCCTTTCATAAAATTGTTTCGCGTCTGGATAACAAGGAACTAATGGAGATTGATCTGGAAAAGTTATCACTGACGGATATCATCAATGATGTCATGGATCGCCTGACGAGAGAAAATAATCTTACCTTTGAGGAGTTGCTGGGAGAAAGAAAAGACCGCCGCAGAATCGTTTATACATTTCTGGCCTTGCTGGAACTCATTAAACTGAAGATGATTAAGGCATATCAGACGGCGGCGTTCGGTGTTATTCGCATATTTCCGGCCGTGGAGTCTTAAGTGGAAAATATTTCAGCCATTATCGAAGCATTGATCCTTTCGTCCGAGTCGCCGCTTTCCCTGGAAAAAATCTGCGCGGTTCTGGAGGGTGTGGACAAAACCGAGGTCAGAGAAGCGTTGGATAAGCTGATGGCCGGATATGAAGAACGCCAAAGCGGCATCATTATTCAAGAGGTGGCCGGTGGTTTTCAATTCCGCACCCGGCCGGAGATGGCGTCTTGGGTAAAAAAACTCAAAGGTGCAAAGCCCGCGTCCCTGTCGCCGGCAGCGTTAGAAACGCTGGCCATTGTAGCCTACCGTCAGCCGGTGGTGAAAGCAGAAATTGAGAGTGTTCGCGGTGTTGATGTCAGTGCTCCGCTCAAGGGTCTTCTCGAAAAGAAGCTTATCCGAATCGTGGGACGTAAGGATGTGCCAGGTAAGCCCATCATTTATGGTACGACCAGAAAATTTCTTGAAGTATTCAGTCTGAAGGAACTGGCCGATCTGCCAACGATGAGAGAGCTGAAGGAAATTACCGAACAGCAAGGTGTCCTGGAACTGGAAACCACGGAAGAGACGGTGGAAGAAAAGTCCGAAAATACGTTCGAAGAAACAGTTCAAGGGGAGGAAATGCCGGAGCGCGAATCCTTGACACGGGAGAACGATGAGGATGAAAACATTTCATGAAAGAGCGATTGCAGAAAATTATCGCCGCCGCCGGCATTGATTCACGCCGGCATGCCGAAATGATGATTACATCAGGACGCGTGAGCGTCAATGGCGAGGTTGTGACCGAATTGGGCGTCAAAGCCGATCCACAAAAAGACGTCATTCGGGTTGACGGCAATACCATTTCCCTTGAAAAAACTCTCTGCTACATTGCTCTGTACAAACCGGCGGGGTACGTGACGACAATGTCCGATCCTCAGAAAAGGCCGACTGTCGTCGATTTGATAAAAGATGTTCCGGAAAGGGTTTATCCTGTAGGCCGTCTTGATTATGAGTCTTCGGGGCTTTTGCTGTTAACCAATGACGGGGCGTTTGCACAAAAAATTCAGCATCCGCGTTTTGAGGTGCCTAAAACATATCGAGTGAAGATTTCGGGACATCTCAACCAGCAAGAATTAAAGCAAATTAACAAAGGCGTTTCATTGCCGGACGGGGTATTTAAACCTGAAAATGCAAAAATCGAAAAGTTCAATGATAAAAGCACATGGCTTAGTCTTACCCTGCGCGAAGGCAAAAATAGAATTATTCGTAGAGGGTTTGAGGCGGCCGGCCTTCAGGTTACCCGCCTGGTGCGCGAATCCATCGGCAATATTACCCTGGCTGGCCTGAAAGAAGGACAGTGGCGGAGCCTTACCGGCCGTGAAATCAGCCAGTTGCTTAATAATTCCGGCAGATAAAAAAGGCAAAAATATTCTTGACAATCGTTTAAAAATAAATAATAGTCGCCGACGTGTGAAATGATTATCATTAAAAATATCAGGCGATTCGCGCTGTAAATAGTCATAAGGAGGCTCTATGAACAAGTCCGGTCTTATTGAAGCTTTGAGTAAGAAGCTAAATTTAACGGAAAAAAAGGCAATTGATGTTGTTAACCTTGTTTTTAAAGGTTTCACCGAGGAGCTGAAAAACGGCGGTCGCATTGAAATCAGGGGATTCGGCAGTTTTGTCGTCAAAGAGTACGGATCCTATACGGGACGAAATCCCAAAACAGGCACAAAAATAAAAGTTGAACCCAAGAAACTGCCGTTTTTTAAAGTCGGCAAAGAGCTGAAAGATAGAGTGGATAAGAATAAATAGAAATCCTGCAAGTGCTTACTATATAAATAAGGGGGCTTGGCGTCAAGCCCCCTTATTTTTTTCTTCCTATCCAATCCAAACGGCCATGTTGTTCAGGGCTGTTGCACGAATGCCTTATCATCAACCGAAATTGGCGTTGACAAAATCACAGTTAATGAAGTTTTGGATAACCGCCGCAAGACAATCAGTTCTTCAATTCTGGTAATCCAGATGGAAGTATCTATCCTGAAGCCGAAGGCTGGCCCTTGGCGCGCATCCGGAATTGCAGCCAGATTGTATTCAGAAACATGACAATGGAAAAAATTAAGGCAGGCGCAGCGGTTTCAGGACTGAAAATATACAGTGCAATACCGCCTGCCAGGCTGTAATTTTTCATTGTTCCGAATAACAGCAGCGGTGAGATGGTTGCAGGGGATACTTTGTAGAACTGGCCGATAAGCGTTAACGTGGCGCTGACCAGAGAAACGGCGGTGACGGCGACAACGGAAATCAAAATGATTTCGCAAGACAACTGCCTGATCAAGTAGCTATTATTGGCCGTTAAAGTATAAAAAACAACGAAAGAACATCCGTCCAAAATTATTCCTTCGCGGCGCTTGATGATGGCATCCCAGTTTCTATCAGCGGCAATGCGGGACAGACCGAGCGGCAAAATAATCAACGTGACGGCCAGAATAATCAATTTGTCGTAATGAATGGGAATATACTTGAGAAAGGCGGCGCCGAGCAGGGGAGTCAGAATAAGCGCGCCTAAATATGTTCCGGCAAAACCTGCCAGTGTCAGCATCTTATCTCCGCGCATTTTTTTGCTTAAGGGAAGGATCGTCACAGCGGAGGGGACGGCGGCGCTCAAGACCAAGCCTGTCCAGAATTTTTCATCGCGTATCAGGAAAATGCTTCCCAGAATGATCAGATTCCCCAAAACCAGGTAGTTCATCAGATTGCCCCAGAGTACCCCGGGAAGAATGGTTTGGGGTTTATTAAAAAAACCGCCGGGAAACCTCAGTAAAGTCACCGTGAGCGTGATCATGAGTGCCGGCAGAATCAGCATGGAAGATACTTGCGCCGCCTGAGGCAGACAAAAACCAAGCACAATGGAGGCAATGAAAAGCAGATGAGAAACCATTGCAGAGGTCCTGACTATCGGCATTGGACGTCACCTCCGCGTAAGAGAAAGCTTTTTAGCTGCGAAGATCAGCAAAAGAAAGCAGATATTAAACAGGACAATCATTGCGCCGGCCGGTAAATTTAATAGGAAAGCAAAAACGATTCCGCAAAAAACAGCTCCGACAGCGAAACCGACGGCGGAGATCATGGTGGTCTGAAAACTGACAGACAATTGCAGAGCGGTGAGCGCCGGCAGAATCAGCATTGCTGAAACCAGCATGATTCCGGCGACTTTCATGGCCAGAACGGCGGCAATGGCTGTCAGGAGGAAGAGAATAATGTTAATTCGTCTGGTTTTAACGCCCATGCTTTGGGCCAGTTCCTGATCAAAGGTTATCGCGAACAGATCATCATAGAAATAGATTACCACCGCTACAACGCTCAAAAAGATAATCAATGAAAGCAGCAGCTCTGTATTATTCACGGTAAGAATATTTCCAAAAAGATAGCTGAATAAGTCAACGTTGAATCCTCCGGACAGACTGGCCAGGATAATACCAATGGCGATTCCCAGTGAAGAAACAATGCCGATAGCCGCATCCGCGTTGATTTTGCGGGATGATGTTAATCTGTAAATCGCTAGGGAGGAAACCATTACCAGCGGCAAGGCCGCCAGGGTAACATAAAAAGGACTGACACCGATTAACAGCACAATGGCAACGCTGCCAAAGGTGGTATGGGCCAGGCCGTCGCCGATCAAAGAGAAGCGGCGCAGGACGAGAAACATCCCCAGCAGCGCCGAAACGGAGGCAATCAGTATTCCTGCAAGCATTGCCCGTTGAACAAATTCGTAATGGAAGATTTCAAATAGGTCCATTAGCCGCATATCCCTTCCTGGTCGTGCTGATGGCAGATAATGTGCTGGCTGTTTGGACCGAAAAATCCCGTCATCTCCGGAGAAGAACAAAAATCTCTGAAAGTTCCTGAAAAAATAACTTTCTTGTCCAGATAAAGGAGATGTTGAGCGAATTGTCCGACGACTCCGCTGTCATGGGTAACCAGAATAACCGTTGTTCCAACCGAACGGTTCATCTGCTGGGTCAGCGTATAAAACATATCCCGGGTTTCCGGATCCAGCGCGGTGGTCGGTTCGTCGAAGATCAGTAATTCCGGACGTCTGATCAAGGCTCTGGCCAGCATGGCCCGCTGTTGTTCGCCGTAAGACAGTTCACCGATCAGACGCGAGGCCAGATGGCTGATCGCCATCATTTCCAGTGTGCGTTTCAGATGGGCTGAATCTCTTTTTGTCAGGCCCATTTGAACGATTTCTTCGACCGAGCCGGGAAAATGTGTATTTAATCCGCTGAGCCGCTGAGGCAAATAGCCGATTTTTTCCCACCGGCGGAAAGCAGCAAGGGATTTGCCGAACAGATGTACTTTGCCTTGTTCCGGCTTTAAAATACCCAGTATATTTTTAATCAGCGTACTTTTGCCTGAACCGTTTGGCCCCACAATTGCCAGATAAACGCCTGTTTCCACGGCAAAGGTGATATTGCTGATTACATCCGTCCCGTTGTAACGGAAGGTCAAATCATCTACGCTTATTATGGACATTGCATGCCTTTTTTCAGGTTGAGCAGATTTTTTTCCATGATGGAGATGAATGATTCACCCGCCAGAAAATCATTTTTACTGATGTCATGTCCATTGTTGAGTTTAAGTAGATTTGCTCCTGTTTCTCCGGCAATCGTTCTGGCCAGCTTTGGCGCCGTCAGATCTTCGTAATAAAGATATTTCAGTTTTTGCGCCCTCACCTGTTCGATCAGCGTCAATATTTGTTGCGGAGACGGTTCCGCATCAGCCGACATATTGTATGCTGAAAGGTAATGTAACTTGTATCGTTCCGCCAGGTAGGCAAAGGCCCAGTGTCCGGCGTGCAGAATGGTTCTTATCCTGCAATTTGACAACTGCGCCTTGTACTTTTGGTCCAGCTCCATCAGTCCGCGTTTATAGTTCTGCGCGTTTTTTTTGTAGTACTCGCTGTTTTTCGGATCTTTGAAGATCAAAGCTTTTGTTATATTGTCAATGATGATCCGCGCGTTGTCGAAATCCAGCCAGATATGCGGATCATATTTGGCGGTGTGCTCCGGAGCGATTTCTTTGCGCTCAGACTGATGAGCAGCATCATGCTCATGAGAGGCCGGTAATGGTAATAAAGAGGCGCCCTGTCCGGTTTCAACTGCCAGCATATTCGTCTTTTCAGCGGCGGCGTTGATAATCTTATAGGCCCACTGTTCCATTTCAAAACTGATGAAAAGGAAAATATCAGATTTACTGACCCTGACAATATCATTGGGCTTCAGCTCGTAGTGGTGAGCGTCGGATGCGGGTGGCAGGAGCATCGTAACGGTTACCTTGTCTCCTCCAATGTTGCGGGCGAAATCGTACAGGGGGAAAATGGTTACAACAACTTTCAGGCGAGTGTCTTTATGGACAGGTTCCTCGGCCTTTCCGCAGGACATGATGAATAAAAGTCCAAGCAGCAGCGCAACCATAAATGCTTTTTTGATGGACATCGTCATTCTTCTTTCATACCCTGCTTCATCTGCAACTTCGTTGCGTGAAGACAGCCATTGCAAAGTCCCGAAATATTAATTTCGATATGATCAACGCTGAAATCTTCGCTCGAGGTGGTCAGCTGGCGCGCCTGGGAAAAAGTCAGAGGAGTGAGGCAGTTCACGGAGCCGCAGTTTGTGCAGCTGAAATGCGGGTGTACTGGATAATCCGCCGTCGCCATCTCAAAATGGACAGCTCCGCCGGCTGACAAAATATCCCGGATAACTCCGCGCTGTTTTAGAATGGAAATAATCCGGTAAACGGTTACTTTATTGATACGGATGCTGGTCTCCAGCTTCGCGCGGATGATGTTGATGCTGAGCGGTCCTCCGGCATTTTGAAGAATTTTCAGAACCGCCATACGCTGCGGCGTTTTCGCAATACCCGCCTGCTGAAGGGTTTCTTCGGTTTTGGAATCGGAAATATAATTTTTCATGGTGTGCCTGTGTACCAGAATTGCAATCAAGTTGCAATAGCCATATGGACAAAGAGGAAGTGGACGAAAGAGTTTACCAGCCGTTATGCCATGTTCTTAATATCTCCAGCCCCAGAATCCGAAGGCAAGAATGTTCATAAAAACAGGCACGGCGTAAATAATACCTACGGTCGTCAATTTCGCCTTCATGGTTTTGAGGCTGATGACCAGAATGGCAAAACAGAAAAAGTGGAAATAGCCGATCAGGAAGATCAGCCAGACGCCTTGAAAGGATAAATACCAGAAGGGATACTCCCAGACCAGGTGCCCGCCAATATTCAAAACGCATTCGATAAAGACGCAGAAGATGCTGTAGCTGATGGCCCAGAACCATTTTTCGGGAAGCCCTAGGATTTTTTCTTTTTTGCTGTCCGAAAGGGTATGGTAATATATGATGCCCAGCAGTAAAAACATAAACATAATTTCAATGTTCCAGCCAACCAAAGTGCGCAATGCGGTATCGCCGGGCGTTGTCCAGAAGGCGGAGCGCTGGGTAAAATGCAGTACCCAGCCATTCCAGGTTTCGTTGAAGAAATCGACGCCAAAAATCGTTAATCCGGCCAGAACAGCGTTCCAGTCCGCGGTTTTCTTCGCTTCTTTTATTTCGCGAACATACACATAAAAGACAATCGCCATGAGGGGAATTACATACCATTTGATCATGGAAAGGTCGCGCAGGCCGCATAGCGCTTGTTCGGTTGCTGTTGTCATGGAAACCTCCTTGAAAAGGTTAAAGGTTTAAGCGTGGATTTACGAGTTACGGAACGTTTTACGCTTATTGGGGCAATTTAATTTTCCGTCCCGACCATAAGACATCATCATCCGTCATATGATTAAGGCGTCGCAATTCATCAATCGTAATGGAACTGCTTTTTGCCAGAGCAAACAGCGTATCGCCTTTTTTGACCGTATATTTCTTCAGGCGTCGTGTATCGGCGGGTTCGGTCACCGCGGCAGGAATAAGAATTTTTCCCCCGACATAGAGAGGATCGTTCAGCTTCATCCGGTTTATCTTTAAAAGCGTTGCCAGGGTCGTTTCATGCCGCCTGGCAATGGCATTCAGGTTGTCGCCGCGTTTCACATGATAGGCGATCGTTTTCATCGGGCGGGCGGCCTTTGCGGTCTTTGTTGCCCTTGGAGGGATCTCGCTTTCCGGTTTGTTTACGTCATGGGTTGAAGCAACGGCAGACGGGGTGGAAAAATAATTGTCGATGGAGGAGGTGATTGCCGACGCGATTGTTTTCCGGAAGCTGCTTTTTTTCAACATTTGCTCCTCCTCTGCGTTGGAAATATAAGCCGTTTCCAGCAGGACGGCGGGCGTGTCCGGCAGCTTCAAAACACGGAAAGGCGCTTCATGAAAAACAGGGTATTTCAGACAGTGTACGCGGCCGAGCTGATCGATTAGGCCGGAAGCAAATGTTTTCGACAGGTTGATGGTGTTGGTTTGAAACATATTCAGGATAATCTCATCGGATTGATTATTGCCCTCGCCGTTGGGAACGCCGCCGATGATATCGGACAGGTTTTCATTTTTAGCCAGTAATTTTGCGGCTTCATTACTGGCGGCGCCGGTGGAAAGGCAATAAACGGAACTGCCTCTGGCCTGCCGGTTGATGGCTGCGTCGGCATGGACGCTGATGAAAAGACATGCCTTTGTCTTCCTGGCCAGGTTTAACCGCTTGCTGAAGGGCACATAATAATCCCCGTCACGGGTTAATGCCGCGCGATATCCAGGCATCTTGTCAATGGCTTTTTTAATTTCACGGCTGATTGCCATTACGACATTTTTTTCATACGTTCCGTTTTTGCCGACGGCGCCGGGATCTTCTCCGCCGTGGCCTGGGTCCAGCACAACAATTTTTTTCTTCCCGGCAAGCGGCGTCCTTTCCTTCGCGTCCGATGTTTTTTCGGCTTCCTCAAGAATGACATCCACGACAACGCGATCAGGTTTATCCATGAATTTCTTCAATTTGAATACTTCAGCCGTGAGATGGTTCTTCAAGACAATTTCAATTTTACACTTATTGTTTTCCTCTGTTGTGAAGATAATTTTGCTGACGCCGGGTTTTCTGATTTTTTCCCCCCCCTTAAGGGATGGATGAAACAATGCGTCGGAAAAAAACAGAGTAATCGTATTGCCCTTGATTTTAAACTGATAATCAGGTTCAGCGCTGAGATCAAAAACAATACGGGTTTGGTCTGGCGCTGTCCAGTGCCGGATGTTGGATATTTCCGTGACGGCGAAGCCGTGAGATGGCCATAAAGCAATAAAAAGGATTGCCAGACTGTATAATAATATCCAGATTTGTTTTTTCCTGTCCTGATGCATACGCGAAAAGTAACAAATTTCCGCGACAACTGCAAGGACAGGTTATAGGTGATGGGCAATGTGCTATGAGCTACGGGTATAGCCTCTTGCCTAATAAAATCATTGACAAGCTCTTTTGTTAATGCGATTTTCCGTGCACGAAAAATAGAACCTGACTGAAGGAAAGAAAGCGATGCGGAAAAATCGTTTTAAAGAGGCTTTATTGAATGCCGGCGGGTTTTCGGTTACTTGGGAGTTGGTGCCCGGAAGGGGGGCGAGGGAGGCTGCTCAGGACAAAGCCATCGCCTTGGCCGGACAGGCGGCCGCAGGCGGACAGATCCATGCTCTGACGCTTACGGACAATCCAGGAGGCGCCCCGGCCATGTCCGCCGATTTCATGGGCGGTGAAATTGTCAAGCTGGGTATTGAGCCTCTTGTTCATCTTACCTGTAAGGACAAGAACCGCAATGCCCTCGAAAGCCAGCTATACGCTCTGGACCGGGCGGGGGTGCGAAACCTTCTGATTATGACCGGCGATTACCCGACATCCGGTTATCAGGGAAGACCAGAACCGGTCTTTGATCTGGATCCTGTCCATGTCCTGCAACTGATATCGGATATGAACCGGGGTCTTGAATATCCGGGAATCAAGGGTATTGTCAGACATCAACCCGGTGATTTTTTTGCCGGCGCGGTGGTCTCACCTTTCAAAGCGACTGAAGCGGAACAAATGCTCCAGTACTACAAATTAAGAAAGAAGATTGATGCCGGCGCGCAATTCATTGTCACACAACTGGGATACGACGCCAGAAAATTTCATGAATTGATCCTTTATGTAAAGCGCAATGGTTTCACCGTTCCGCTGATAGGAAATATCTATATTCTTCCGTATGGCGCCGCCCGGATGATGAACCGCAACGATCTGCCGGGATCCGTCGTCACGGATAAACTCCTTGCGGATATCGACCGGGAGCGCAGTGAGCCTGATAAGGGAGAGGGCGCCAGAATCCTGCGGGCCGCCCGGATGTATGCTATTCTGAAGGGGATGGGTTACAATGGCGTTCATATCGGTGGACACAATATTAAATATGAACAGGTGGAGGCAGTTATTCGTCAGGGAGCAGAGCTTGTTTCTCAATGGACGGATCTGGTTCAATACTTTGATTATCCCATTGATTCCGGTTTTTATTACTTTGAACGGGATGCGGCGACAGGTCTGAACCGGGAAACACCAGTACGGCGGCAGGACCGGCCGTTGGAAGCGGATGTTGAATTATCCTACGGATTTTCACGTTTCTTCCACAAGATGATATTTGAACCGGGTGAGAAACTATTCGGTGTCATGAAAGGACTGTGCGGCGAGGTACGGGGAACAAAGCTGGAGAAACCTTTTCATAAGCTGGAACACTTAATGAAGGTTGCGCTTTTTGACTGCCAGGATTGTGGAGACTGTGCCCTTATTGATGCAGCTTATCTCTGTCCGATGTCGCAATGTCCGAAAAGTCAGCGCAACGGGCCCTGCGGCGGGAGCTTTCAGGGATGGTGCGAGGTTTATCCCGGAAAAAGAAAGTGTATCTATGTTCGAGCTTATGCTCGATTGAAAAAACATGGCGAGGAAGAAAGATTGGGTAAAGATATTATCCCTCCCTGTAACTGGGATCTTTACCAAACATCATCCTGGTGTAATTACTATCTTGGTAAAGATCATACTTCCAGGAGACAAGGCGGGAATCCTTCTGGACGATAAGACTAAACTCGGTCTCGCGTATGCCCATGAAAACGCATACGGGAATAACCGTCATTTTCACGGCGGGGCAAATTTTATTCATTGAAGATTGTGAAGGGATATAGTAGAAGCACTTCAAACGGGCGATTAGCTCAGATGGATAGAGCACTGGCCTCCGAAGCCAGGTGCCGAGAGTTCGAGTCTCTCATCGCCCACCAAGTCATTATCCAACACAATTCAAGGAAGTCCGGAAACCCTCAGAAATAGAGGGTTTTTGTTGTCGTTTGTCCAAAGATTGCTGCATGGAAAAGACCTGTGGGTGAACATTCACTGCCAGGCTACGGCCTGGTAATCTCCGTGAGCCGCCCGGTGCGGACCCGCATGCCGGGTGGTGTGGGGGCTGGGGGAGAGAAAAACTTCCCCTTACCCGATTATATGTCTATTATTTTCAAACCTAAATATTTGACCATAGGATCAAAATCACGGTCGCAATGTAAGAGTGTCAGATAGTTGTGTATGCAGAAAGTGCCAATAATAACGTCTATAGTTTTCCTTACGGTAACACCTTTCCTCCTCAGAAGCCTATAATTCATAGCACTCTCCAGCGCTAATGTCTGTTCCCCCATTGACATGAACGGAATTCTCAAAAGAAGATCCTTGGCTATCTTAAAATCCTTGTCATTCTGGAATCCCTGGAGAACTTCCGTTAGAATAAGATTACCTATTACGATTGGTGTATTTCCAAGTGAAGAATCGAGCCAGTCCGTTTGAGATGTTTGATTACCGTTGAAGTAGTCTATCCAGACGGACGAATCAACGAGAATCATTTATCCGTCCTCATCTCATTAAGATTGCCTGACCATTTCAGCTTTCCGCGAAACTTTTTGATTTCTTTATGACTATTCATTTGGACCAACAGTTTCAATCCCTCTTCTATGGCATCCTTTTTCGTTCTGAAGCCGGAAACCTTTAGGGCTGATGCCATCAGATTGTCATTTATGACTACATTTGTTCTCATTTTTTGCCTCCTATGTGTATGCTTATCTGTATTATACACATCAGTATCTAAAATTGAAAGATATTATTTTAGTGCATATAACGAAAAAATCAACCGGAGCGCAGCGATCGGGTGGATTGTTTTGTGTACGCCCGGCACGGGCGTGAACTTAAGGGGTGCAAGTCCCCTATACGT
>CAZBGE010000086.1:0-13700 GCA_964491435.1 uncultured Smithella sp. | reverse complement strand
GTTTTATCCAGATACATACCCGCCGCATAATATTCGCCGCTGAATTTGACATCAATGGCCATCGCCTGTGTGCTGAAGGCCGCAATCAGGCCCAGCAACAATAAAACCCATCCAAATTTCTTCATTTCTTCCTCCTGAATTTTATTCATAAAGATGGCGCCTTGATCTGCACATCTTTATTTATCATTGGAGAGAATTATAAAGGAGGATTATTACATGATCATGACGATACCGTTTCAAATGAATGAAATATATTCGACGCCGCATGCGCATCGGAAGTCACAGGGGAAACAACGGTGACGAAATCTCATACGATGATCGTTTACCTGATAAAGAAATTTACGGCAACGTAGGTAAGGGCGGAAATGACGGCGGAGATGGGTATGGTTAAAATCCAGGCCCAGATGATATTTCCGGCAACGCCCCAGCGCACGGCGGAAAGTCTTTTGGTGGAACCGACACCGACAATCGCTCCGGTGATCGTGTGGGTCGTGCTGACGGGAATACCAGCTACCGTCGCGCCGATAATCGAGCAGGCGGCGGCCGTTTCGGCGCTGAATCCGCCGATCGGCTGAAGCTTGGTGATTTTGGTTCCCATGGTTTTCACAATCCTCCAGCCGCCAAACATGGTCCCCAAGGAAATCATCGAATAGCAGGCAACGACCACCCAGACGGGTATATAAAACGTGTCGCCCAGCAACCCTTTCGTGAAAAGCGCCATGGCGATAATCCCCATCGTTTTCTGCGCGTCGTTCATTCCATGCCCTAATGAATATACGGCGGCGGACAGGAGCTGAAGTTTGCGAAAGAGCTTGTCGGATTTGGCCATGTTGGAATGACGGCTCAAATTCATGGCAATCACCATGAAGATAAACCCCAGCGCCATACCGATGACGGGAGACACAATAATAAACACGGTCGTTTTGATAATGCCCGACCACACCAGCGTCCCGATTCCGGCTTTGGAAACGCCCGCGCCGATCAGGCCTCCGATCAGCGCATGGGAGGAACTGCTGGGCAAACCGTAATACCATGTCGTGATATTCCAGATAATGGCGCCGCTCAATGCGGATAATATGACCAGATTATCGACAATGTTGATCTGGATAATACCTTTGCCGACCGTATGCGCCACCTGGGTGCCGACAAAGAAAACGGCGATAAAATTAAAAAAAGCCGCCCAGATGACGGCATGTTTCGGAGATAAGACACGTGTGGAAACAACGGTGGATATTGAATTTGCGGAATCATGAAATCCATTCAGGAAATCAAAAATCAGCGCAATGGCCACCAGAATAAATACAAATGCCATCGACTCAAGCATATTTCAGCGATATCCTCTCCACGATGCCAGGTCGGTCTTCATCAATGTCCATTGCTTATTTTGGAGGTATTCGTTGACTTTTCGATCTTCTTCATAAAAGGCCTTTAAAGGCTTATCATATAAATCTTTATTATTTTCCCGCAGGCGGATGATTTTCCACTCATGGACCTGCTTTTTGAAATGCACTTGGGAAAGACGCGCCGTATCAATGGCATTGGCCATCATTTGCCCCTCCATGACGCTTTTGTGAAGGCAATAATTTGATTCTACGATGGCGACAAGACCGTATAATCCAATGACAATGATCAATACTGAAAGAATACCTGCGGAAATAGCGACTCGCCTGCGAATGGAGATGTCCTGGAAAGTGTTGTGCGGTTCTTTCATAATAATTGCCTTATGATATGAATGAATTTGTCATATCAGCGCCTGTACCTTCATTGAGATGCACATCCAACGAATTGTTTTACAGACCGCAGTTTTTTTAACGATGAACCTGCAAATGCTCACCCGTGTTTCATTGGCCTTCATGTTTCATTGGCCTTCAACATACAGGAGAAATGTTACAATTTGATGACAGCTTGTTGAATAATGAATAAATTTGACACTTCTATCAGCAAAGTCGCAGAACATGCAAGATCAACGATGTCTTTTTTCTCATCGGCAAACGGAATTTTCGCCATTTACAGACATGGAACAGCATAGCAGGGACAAAATAACTCACCGGCGGCATTTTTAATTGCCGCTCTCAAAAAAATATCATTCGAAAATTAATCGGGAATTACTTTGAAAACTTCATCTCCCGGGCGAACGCGATCCGAAACTTTCAAACCGATATCATCGCCGGCAACAGCTTTTTGCACCGATTGGTTATTCACTTCCATGGATTGAATGACATCGGTAAATTCCGTCGTATGACCGGAAAATTTAATGCTGTCCCCGATCTGCAGTTCACCTTCCGCAATATGAACGGCCGCAACGCAAGGTTTTGCAAAAAATTTGACTACTTCGCCGATTTTTTTCTCTGTCATAGCGCATCCTTCCTTGTATCTAATACTTTTTTCAATACCTCAAACGGAAAACAGAACGTGTTAAGTATAAATACATTGATTAATTCCAAAAAACAACCACAAAAAAAGGCAGGGTTTGCACCCTGCCTTCTTGCGTTCGATATGATGAGCTATTCAGCCTTTTTTTCTTTTGCTTTCTTCTTCGACACTACTTTTTCTTTCATTTTTTCATCAGGAATATATTCCAGAATGGAAATTGGCGCGTTGTCACCAAAACGGTAACCAACTTTCACGATACGCGTATAGCCTCCGGCGCGATTGCGGAATCGTTCAGCTAGATCACCGAAAAGTTTACCAACCATTTCCTTATCGCGAACGACAGATAACGCCTGACGTCGTGCATGCAGATCTCCCCTTTTGCCCAGCGTAATCATTTTATCCGCAAGCTTACGCACCTCCTTCGCCATTGTATCCGTTGTTCGGATGCTTTCATATTTTATAATCGAAGTCACCATATTACGAAACATGGCTTCCCGATGGCTGGACGTTCGTCCTAATCTTCTGCCCGCCTTACCATGATACATTGCTAAATTTTCCTTTCCTGGCTGTCAAATCCCAATAATTGTTCAAATCCTGTTTTGAGTTATGTCGCCCTATACACGTTTGCTTATGAATTAACATCCATCTTCATTCCAAAAACAAGACCATACTCGTTTAGAATATCTTTAATCTCGCTTAGTGATTTACGCCCAAAATTCTTTGTCTTGAGCATCTCAGCCTCTGTTTTCTGAACCAGCTCCCCAATCGTATTTATCCCTGCATTTTTCAGGCAATTGGCTGAACGAACGGAAAGCTCCAGATCTTCAACGGATCTCATCAAAATTTCGTTGTCTTTTTCCGGTTGCACTTCACTTTCCGGTAACACTTCTTCTTCAACTTCTTCAAAGTTAATAAATACATCCAGTTGCTGCTTCAATATTTTAGCTGCATACGCAATGGCGTCACCAGGATTCAGGCTGCCGTCCGTCCAGACTTCCAGCACCAATTTATCATAATCCGTTATTTGACCGACACGGGCATTCTGCACGACATAATTGACCTTTTTAATGGGTGAATAAATCGCGTCTATATTAATTGTTCCTTCCGGCTGACTTGGCTCCAATTCCTTTTTGGCGGCCGTGTAACCTTTACCCATCTTGACAATCATTTCCGCATTAAATACACCATCACCGGACATAGTAGCAATGTAATGTTCGGGATTTAAAACATCTATTGTTCCATCCGTAATAATATCGCCAGCGGTAATAACACCGGAACTGGTCACATTAAATCTCACGACTTTTGTATCCGCGACCCCCAGCTTAAAGCGAACACCCTTTAGATTTAAAATTACATCCGTTACATCTTCCTTTATTCCAGGAATCGTGGAAAACTCATGTAAAACTCCATCAATTTTAACAGAAGTAATCGCCGCTCCCTGAATGGAAGACAACAACACACGTCGCAATGCGTTACCCAGCGTTACACCAAATCCTCTTTCCAAAGGCTGAATTGTAAATTCCCCATAGAACCGTGTATGTGTCGATTCATCAACATCAACACGTTTGGGACGAATCAAACTCGACCAGTTTCTCTGCATAATCAAACCCACCTTCTTTAGCTGGTTTATTATATAATATTGTTACTTACTTAGAATAAAGTTCTACGATCAACTGTTCCTGCACTGGCATCGTCAAATCTTCTCTAACCGGCAACAACTTGATGGTCGCTTTAAAATTATCTTTATCCAATTCCAGCCAATGGGGCACGCCACGTCTCGCAACAGTTTCCATCGCTTCGATTATCCGACTAATCTTACGACTGCCTTCTTGAATACATACTTCATCTCCTGCCTTTAGCAAGTATGAAGGGATATTGACCGACTTGCCATTAATCAGAAAATGACCATGGCTGATCAGTTGTCTTGCTTCAACTCTTGAATTAGAAAATCCCAAGCGAAACACCATATTGTCCAATCTGCGCTCTAAAAGTGTCAGCAAATTCGTACCCGTGATGCCCTTTTGCTTATCAGCCTTTTCATAATAGCCATGAAACTGCTTCTCTAAAAGCCCATACATTCTTTTGAGCTTCTGCTTTTCACGCAATTGAGTACAGTAGTCTGATTGTTGCTTTTTATGGGACTGACCATGATCTCCCGGAGCGTAACCCCTTCTTTCAAAGGAACATTTTTCCGAATAACACCGATCACCCTTCAAAAAAAGCTTTAAACCTTCGCGGCGACACAACCTACATGAGGAATCCGTATATCTTGCCAAAAAAAGCCTCCCTTTAATTTCATATCATTCTAAAATATTTTATCCTATACCCTGCGCCGCTTCGGCGGTCTGCAGCCATTGTGCGGAACAGGCGTGATATCACGGATCAACGTAATAGTTAATCCCGCCAACTGCAACGAACGCAATGCCGACTCCCGCCCGGCGCCCGGACCTTTGATGTAAACTTGTACACGGCGCATGCCTTGATCTTTGGCTTTACGCACAGCATCCTCTGCAGCCATCTGTGCGGCAAACGGCGTGCTTTTGCGGGACCCCTTAAACCCCTGTAAGCCCGCAGATGACCAGGAAATGACGTTACCAGTCATATCCGTGATGGTTATGATAGTATTATTGAAAGTGGATTGAATATGAGCAACACCTTCCGTAATATTTTTCTTTTCTTTTTTCTTACCCGTTTTTCTGACTGCTTTCGCCATTTTTCCTCCGGTCGAAATAAAAAAACCCGTTACTTTTTCTTACCTGCAATGGCCCTTCTTGGCCCCTTTCTGATCCTTGCATTTGTGTGTGTTCTCTGTCCCCGAACGGGAAGTCCTTTACGATGGCGTAAGCCACGGTATGCTCCAATATCCATCAAACGTTTAATGGACATCGATACTTCCCTTCGAAGATCACCCTCAACCTTACCCTCTTTATCAATGATACTCCTGATCGCCGATATTTCTGAATCGGCCAGTTCGTCTGTCTTTGTATCCGGGCTAACACCCGATTCTTTCAGGATCTGCTTCGCTCTCGTCTTGCCGATGCCATAAATGTAAGTTAAAGCAACTTCCATTCGCTTATTTTTCGGTAAATCAACACCTGAAATTCGTGCCACCTATAACCTCCTGAAATGTTTAAAACTAGCCCTGACGCTGCTTATGTTTCGGGTTTTCACAAATAACACGCAAAACACCCTTGCGTTTAACAATTTTGCACTTCTCGCATATTTTTTTTACTGATGATCTTACTTTCACGATTTCAACTCCTTAACTCCGGTAAACATTCACTTTGTCCTGTAAGTAATCCGGCCCCGTGTTAAATCATAAGGGGAAAGTTCTACCGTGACTTTATCCCCAGGCAATATTTTTATAAAATGCATACGCATTTTGCCGGATATATGCGCCAAAACTTTGTGCCCGTTTTCCAATTCTACACGAAACATGGCATTTGGCAGGGGCTCAAGAACCCGCCCTTCAACTTCTATTGCTTCCTCTTTGGCCATACATTTATTCTACTTTATTCCTGCCGCTTCAATTAAGACATCCATTAATTTAATTGGCTTAATATCTCCGGCCCGTTATCAGTGATTGCCACCGAATGCTCAAAATGAGCTGATAAGCTTCCATCCAATGTAATCACCGTCCAACCGTCCGATAAAATTTTTACATTATACTTCCCAACATTGACCATAGGCTCGATGGCCAAAATCATGCCTCGCTTTAGTTCGATTCCTCGGCCCTTTTTGCCAAAATTCGGAATCTGCGGATCTTCATGCATACTTTTGCCAATCCCGTGACCGACAAAATCGCGAACAACCGAATAACCGGCGGCTTCTACTGTTTCCTGAACCGCCGCCGAAATGTCCCCCAAACGGTTACCATCGCAAGCCTGTCCAATTGCCGCATATAAACTCTGCTCAGTCACCTGCATCAGCCGCATCGCCTGCTCGCTTACTTTGCCAACCGGCAACGTGATTGCTGAATCACCATACAGGCCCTGATAACAAACACCGTAATCAAGTCCCACAATATCGCCTTCCTTTAAAACCCTATTTGAAGGCATTCCGTGAACCACTTCATCATTAACCGACGCACACAGAGAATAAGGATAACCTCTATAACCTTTGAAAGCCGGTTTTGCGCCTCTTTTGGCAGTGAGATCTTCAGCTATTTTATTCAGCTCCTTGGTAGTCACACCCGGCTTTACTTTTTCGCGAAGCTCATTTAATACTTCTGCAACAATTCGATTACTTGCCCTGGCTTTCGCGATTTCATCCGGTTGCTTCAAAATAACCATGAGCCTCACAACCTAAAATTAATATTTTTATCGCCTCCGCGCAATGTGCCCTTTCTTCATAAACCCTTCATATTGACGGGTTAAGAGGTGTGACTCGATCTGGCTGGCCGTATCCATCGCCACACCCACCACTATCAATAGAGAAGTGCCGCCAAAGTAAAAAGGTGTATTTAATTGTGATATCAATACACTGGGCAGCACACAGATAATGGAAACATAGATAGCGCCACTAAAGGTAAGCCTTTCTAATATGTCTTCAATGTACTCAGCTGTTTTTTTACCAGGCCGGATTCCCGGAATGTATCCACCGAATTTTTTCATGTTTTCCGCCATATCATCAGGCTTTATCGTAACTGCCGTATAGAAGAAACAGAAGAAGAAAATCAACCCAACAAAAAGAATTTCATAACCTAATCTTCCAGGCATTAAATAACCAGAGATCGTCTTCATAAGGCCTTCCGGCGCAAAATTGGCAATGGTGGCCGGAAACATGATTACCGATGATGCAAATATCGGTGGAATAACTCCGGAAGAATTAATTTTCAGTGGCAAATGAGTCGTCTGCCCGCCATACATTTTTCTGCCCACGATTCTCTTTGCGTATTGCACAGGAATTCTTCTTTGAGCCGCTTCCACATAAACAATCGCCCCGATAACGGCAACCATAAACAATCCCAATAATACCATAACAAGGAAATGCAGCTCACCGGAAGTATACAAACTCCATGTGCTGCCAATGGCTCTTGGCAAATTACAGACAATACCAGCAAAAATAATCAAGGATATTCCATTCCCGATTCCTTTTTCTGTCATGGTTTCACCCAGCCACATTAAAAATGCAGTGCCGGACGTCAACGTAATAATTGTCATTAATATAAAACCCCAGCCAGCGTGCAAAACAATCGGCGCTCCGGTTGGAGAGGCCATGTGCTGCAATCCCCACGCAATGCCAAAACCCTGAACAATACTTAATCCCACTGTGCCATAACGTGTGTATTGGGTAATTTTCCTGCGCCCGTTTTCACCTTCTTTGGATAGTTTTTCCAAATGAGGAATCGCTACGGTCAACAAATTGATAATGATGGATGATGTGATGTAGGGCATGATACCTAGCGCAAAAATGGAGAATGTACTTAAAGCGCCGCCAGCAAACATATCCATAAGTCCCAACATGGACCCTCTGGCCTGATCAAAAAACGCCAGCAACGCCACGTTGTCAATTCCAGGGGTAGGAATGAAAACGCCAACACGATAAACCGCCAGAAGAAGAAGGGTAAATAATATTCTTCTCTGTAATTCCGGTATTTTAGAAACGCCACCCAATCCCTCTAACAACTTAGATTACCTCTTCAATTGTTCCGCCCGCCGCAGTGATTTTTGCCTTCGCCGCAAAACTGATTTTCGCCATCTTTACGGTTACGGGGAAATTAATATCGCCCTTAGCCAGAATTTTGATACCTTCTCCCTTTTTCTTAACCAAACCACTTTTCAAAATTGCCGTTTCATCAATAATGTCACCTTTTTCAAACTTGCGGCACAAATCAATCAGGTTCACAGCAACATAACTTTCCCGAAAGGGGTTCCGGAAACCTCTTTTCGGAAGTCTCCGCGACATGGGCATTTGACCACCCTCAAACCCATCCCGCGTATTTCCACCTGAACGGGCTTTCTGACCCTTATGACCTTTGCCGGATGTTCCTCCATGACCGGAAGCGTCACCACGACCGACTCTTTTTCTTTTCTTTGTCGCTCCTGCAGGCGCTTTCAGAGAACTCAAATCCATAACTTACTCCTTAGATTCTTCCACTGAAACAAGGTGGATCACTTTATGAATCATGCCACGAACCTCTGGCGTATCCACCAGAGTGACTGTGCTGTTTAATTTATTCAGTCCTAAGCCGCGAATAATTTTTCTTTGCTTCTCCGGACGTGTAATGAGACTTTTCACCATTTTTACTTTGATCATTTTGCCCACTGTAAGCTACCTCTTTGAATTTTTACTTGCCTCTCTGGGCTGCAATTTCCGCAGGCTCTTTTAATTGACAAAGGCCCTCGACCGTCGCCTTTACTAAATTATGTGGATTATGAGAACCTAAGCATTTCGTTAAAATATTATGCACACCGGCAACCTCCAGAACGGCTCTCACGGCTCCACCTGCAATCAAACCTGTTCCTTCTGATGCTGGTTTCAATAAGACTTTACCCGCGCCAAACTTCCCCAGAACTTCGTAAGGAATCGTTTTATTAGCAACCGCAACCTTGACCATATTCTTCTTGGCCATTTCCATTCCCTTGCGAATCGCCTCGGGAACTTCATGCGCTTTACCCAAACCAGCCCCAATCATGCCCTGTCCGTCACCAACCACGACAATGGCGCTGAAGCGAAACCGCCTTCCTCCCTTAACCACTTTTGCCGTACGGTTGATGGCAATAACCCGGTCGAGGAGCTCCACCTCTTTCATTTCTTTTTTTTCCAACGATTCTTCCCTTATCATGAGTTATATACGCTAAATAAGTCTTAAAATTTAAGTCCCTGTTCCCGCGCAGCATCCGCTAAGGCCTTCACGCGTCCATGATAGAGAAACCTTCCTCTATCAAAAACGACTTTCTCCACGCCCAAAGTTTGCAAGCGCGCCGCTATTAATTTGCCCACTTCTCTGGCCACATCCACTTTCTTGATTCCTTTGAGCTTACCTGACAATTCTTTACTCAACGTAGAAGCCGCCGTAATGGTCACGCCATTAGTATCATTGATGACCTGAGCATAGATGTGTTTGTCTGACCGGAAAATAGAAAGACGAGGCCTCTCCGCTGTTCCCGTCAGTTTGCCTCTTACCCTTTTCTCTCGTTTATCTCTGATTTTTAGTGTCTTTTTGGAAGCCAATGTTCCACCTCTTCAAGGCTGTATTGATTAATTCTTATTTTGCGCCTGCAGCTTTCCCGGCTTTTCGGCGAATATGTTCACCCACATATTTGATCCCTTTACCTTTATATGGTTCCGGCTTCTTCAGAGCCCGAATCTCGGAAGCCACTCGTCCGACAAGTTCCTTATTAATTCCGGAAACGATCATATTAACCTGCTTATCAACTTTGACATCGATTCCATTGGGTATGTTATATTCCAGAGGGCTCGAAAAACCTAAAACCAGCTTCAATGTTGACCCAGCTACTTCCGCCCGATAACCGACACCGGATATTTCCAACCCTTTTTCAAACCCTGTGCTGACCCCCGTAACCATATTGTTAATCAGAGTTCTGGCTAATCCGTGATAAGAGCGGACAAGACGATCTTCTGATTTTCGCTCGATGGTCAGCGCATTATCGGAAACGACCATCACTATACCATCGGGCAACTTCGAAGATAAAGCACCCTTGGGTCCTTCGACTTTAACCACACCGTCACTTTGGCTGATTTTCACATTCTTGGGAAAAGTGACTGGTTTTTTACCTATTCTCGACATTGAACAAGAACTCCCGTTTATATTATAATTTAATTACCAAACCTTACAGATAATTTCACCGCCGATATTTGATTCCCTAGCTTCCTGATCGGTCATGACGCCTCGCGAAGTTGAAAGAATCGAAATACCAAAACCATTGAGCACCTTGGGAATTTTACTCGCCGGAACATATACACGTCGTCCGGGCTTGCTGACTCTCTTAATGTCTGTAATCACAGCATGCTTTGTATCCGGATACTTAAGAGTTATTTTAAGGAGCGGATGACCCTTTTCATCTTTCACCAACTCATAATTATTGATATATCCAGAAGCTTTCAAAACTTTAGCAACATTCATATTCATCTGTGACATGTAAACATTGACACTTTTGAAACGAGCTTTGTTTCCGTTCCGAATCCTGGTCAGCATATCGGCAATAGGATCAGTCATCCCCATGCTTTTTCTCCTTCAACTAAAATTACCAACTAGATTTTATCACACCGGGAAGCTCACCCTGTAAGGAAAGTTTCCTCAAACAGATTCTACACATTTCGAATTTTCTATAATACGCTCTCGGCCGTCCGCAAATTTGACAACGGTTGTATTCCCTTACCGCAAATTTCGGTTTTCTGCCTGCCTTTGCTATTAATGACTTTTTTGCCACACTATTCCTCCGAAACTTCCTTGTTTAATTCTTAAAGGGTACACCCATTAACCTCAGCAATACACGTGCTTCCTTGTCCGTTTTTGCCGATGTGACAATGGTAATATTCAAACCCTTGATTTTTTCAATTTTATCATATTCAATTTCCGGGAAAATGATTTGTTCATGAAGACCAATGGAATAATTCCCCCTGCCATCAAACGCTGTTTGCGATATCCCCCGAAAGTCACGAACTTTCGGCAAAGCGACATTCACGAGACGGTCGAAAAACTCATACATCGTATCTTTTCGCAATGTCACCGAGCATCCAATCGGCATCCCCTGGCGGAGCTTAAAAGTTGCAATGGACTTTTTCGCTTTGGTTATCACCGGCTTTTGTCCCGTAATCATTGCCATTTCCTGCACAGCGCCATCAATAATTTTTACATTGGAAATAGCTTCGCCCAAACCCATATTGACAACGATCTTCTCCATTTTAGGCACTTGCATGGGATTTTTATAATCAAATTCCCTGACCAAAGCCGGCACTACCGTTTTTAAATAAAATTCCTTTAATCTTGCCATTTTTCTTAACCTACATCGATAACGTCATTACATTTGCTGCAGATACGAATCTTCTTGCCGTCCTCAAGGATACGATTTCGAATCCTAGTCGCCTCTTTGCACTTGCCACAAATAATACTGACCTTGGAAACATGCATCGCCGCTTCTTTTTCAACGACACCACCCTTGCTTTTTTGATCAGGCCTTTTATGCTTTTTGATCATATTGATCTTTTCAACAACCACTTTGCTTTTCTCGGGTATGGCCTTCAAAATCTTACCGGTTTTCCCTTTATCCTTACCGGCCAGAACTTTAACCATATCTCCCTTTTTCAATCTGCCTAGACTCATTTTTCCCCTCTTCAAAAAAAGCTTACAAAACCTCTGGTGCCAGAGATATGATCTTCATAAACTGTTTTGCTCTTAACTCACGGGCAACAGGACCAAATATTCTTGTTCCGACTGGCTCCATCTGATTGTTAATAAGAACAGCTGAGTTATCATCAAACTTGAGATAAGAACCGTCCGGCCGTCTGACTTCTTTCACAGTGCGAACAATCACCGCTTTCATGACATCGCCTTTTTTTACTTTTGAATTCGGTATCGCCTCTTTCACCGCAACAACGATCACATCGCCCAGACTGGCATAACGCCGCTTCGAACCGCCAAGAACTTTAATACAAGATACTCGCTTGGCGCCAGAATTGTCAGCAACATTAAGAATTGTCTGCATTTGAATCATAAAATAAACCCCACTATGACAAGCTACTTGCAAATATAAACAAGTTTCTATTTCACTCTTTCCAAAATTTCCAGCATACGCCAGCGTTTGTCCCTGCTCATCGGCCGCGCCTCAATGATTAACACCATATCTCCGATTTTACATTGATTCTGTTCATCATGCGCTTTATATTTGACATGCTCTCGGACGTACTTTTGAAATACAGAGTGTTTAACCAATCTTTCGGTTTTCACTACAATTGTCTTATCCATTTTATCACTAACGACTACACCCTTAATCGTGCGCTTGTTACTTTTTTCAGCCATACTATCTTGCGGCCTCCTTTTCCTTCAGCACCGTTTTAATACGGGCAATGTCTTTACGGAGGCGCCCTAAACTGGCGGTTGATTCAAGTTGCCCCCCGGCATGCCGAATCTTCAACCGAAACAATTCTTCTGCTAATTCAATATTTCTTGTCTGAAGCTCGTTAATTCCGAGACCTCTGATTTCACTAATTTTCATCAGATATCTCCCTTGATAAAAACTTTGTCGAGATTGCTAGTTTATGCGATGCTAAACGGAAAGCCTCTTTGGCCACTTCTTTGGTTACACCTTCCATCTCATAAAGAACTGAACCTGGCTTGACAACGGCCACCCATCCTTCCGGCGCCCCCTTACCTTTACCCATTCTGGTTTCGGCAGGCTTCTTCGTAATGGATTTATGAGGAAACACCCGAATCCAAATCTTCCCCCCACGCTTTACATAGCGCGTCATGGCCACACGAGCCGCCTCGATCTGCCTTGCGGAAACCCACCCGCATTCAGCCGCCTGCAACCCATAGTCACCAAAAGCAATGCACCCTCCCCTGGTGGCTTTTCCTCCCATGCGGCCTTTTTGCAATTTTCTATATTTCACCCGTTTTGGCATTAACATAATTTATAACTCCCGTTCACCTTCTCAGCAATTACCAGAATCTATAAAGTCCCCTTCATGAAGTCATGACTGTTTTTCGTTTTTAGTTGGCAAAACTTCTCCATGAAAAATCAGGACTT
This sequence comes from uncultured Smithella sp., assembly GCA_964491435.1. Lineage (GTDB taxonomy): Bacteria > Desulfobacterota > Syntrophia > Syntrophales > Smithellaceae > UBA8904. Next base: position 615 of record CAZBGE010000086.1, on the reverse strand, counting down.
TTACACCAATCAAACCATATGCCGTATGAGCTTCAATAAAGCCGTAATCTATATCGGCGCGAAGTGTATGAAGCGGAACACGTCCTTCACGATACCATTCTGAACGAGACATTTCAGCACCACCGAGTCTGCCGGAACAGGTAATTTTTATGCCTTTTGCTCCAAACTTCAGGGCATAACCGACGCATTTCTTCATAGCTCGACGAAAAGCAACTCGCCTTTCCAATTGCATGGCTACATTCTCTGCCACCAGTTGGGCATTTGTTTCCGGTTTTCGGACCTCTAGAATATTGATAATAATTTCAGCTTGTGAAAACTTTTCAATTTCCGTCTTAAGCTTTTCAATTTCAGATCCTTTTTTCCCGATAATAACTCCCGGGCGAGCCGCATAAATATTGACCTTAGCTTTATTAGCCGCACGCTCAATTTCTATATGTGAAACACCCGCATGATACAACTTCTTCTTAAGGTATTTTCTGACCTTTAAGTCTTCAAGCAGCATTCCACTATAATTCTTTTCGGCAAACCATACAGACTGCCACTTTTTAATGTAGCCTAACCGTAATCCTACCGGGTTAACCTTCTGACCCAATATCGTTCCTCCTTACCTTTCAT